>DSBB01000167.1 GCA_011046175.1 Candidatus Hydrogenedentota bacterium
GAGTTCATCCGCTCTCAATACATCACATATTGTAATATTATGCATGATATTTTTCATACCGGGGTAACCGGGCGACCAGCGCTGCCCGCAATCATCCGCCACACCGACCAGATTGCGCAGATTCTGATGTATCCGCCCGGCCATGTCCTCGGCAACGCGGTCTGACAAGCCCTGCAGGAACAGGGCTGATTCATAGTCATCCCTGTTTTTGAAATTTTCGATCACTTCCTCCACCTGCGCGCCGGCGCTGGCAATCTGAAGGCCAATCAGATCAAATCCGCCGGCCGTGTCCGAGGCAAAGTACTGCGCGCCGGAAACAATGTCTTCATTGCCCGCGCCAAGCACTGAAGCAAACTCAAGCCGGGCAATCTCTTCGCCCGGTCTGTCCGGGTTGAATATAACCACCTGCTCCCCGTCGCTGCGACAGGGAAACAAGCCCGCCACGCCCTGGGGTCTTATCCAGCCTCCGGCTTCGGCCTGCGCCGTCCACCGCTCAAACAGCGCCTCCATTTCCGCGTCGCTATGACCGCGACGTTCTCTTCCCGAAGGGCCGCCAAAACGCCAATTCAATGCGAAAAGGGTCCGTTTATCCATCACCGCCGCAAGCTCCTCAAGCGAACAAACATACTTTTTGCTCCTGAAGTAAGCGACCTCATGCGGCACATGGGGCGGTGGGGCGACTTTCCGCCGCGGCAGGGTTTCAAACAGACGCGACTCCTTTTCAAGACGACGCTGCGCCTGCTCATATTTGCGAATCAAGGCGCGCCTGTTCAGCTCGCAATAGGCCGCCGCATCGCCGGCGCCCGTCAGTTTGTTCATCACATTCACGCCATCCATTGCGGTGCGGCAATAAAATACGTTGCCGCGCATTTTCTCCATGTCATCATGTCCCGCCAGCGCGACATACGCCGCATGACGCTCACTGACCGGCGCGCCGCCTATCAACAATGGCACGTCAACCCCTTGTTCCGCCATCATCTTTGCAAGGGTAATCATGTGATTTGACGTTTGCACGAGCAACGCCGACACGCCGATGGCGTCCGCCCGATGCTCGACGGCGGCGTTCAGGAATTGCTGCAGCGGCGTCATCACACCAAGATCAACCACGTGGTAGCCATAGTTTTCAAGCAGCGTACAGGCAAGGTCCTTGCCGATGGAATGCACGTCCTGATAAACCGTGCCCAGAACGACCACGCCTTTATGCCGGCGTTCGCTCTTTTGCCGGCTCCCGCTGTGATTTGCCAGATACTGCTCGATAAAACCCATGACTTGGCGCATCACATCGGCGGAGCGCAGCAGGTGCGGCAATGAAACTTCGCCTTTGGCAAAACCGTCCCCCAACTCTTTCATCGCGGCCATTAACCGTTCATTTACAAAATCCAGCGGCTCCCAGTGTTCCAGCGCCTGCGCCGCCTGCAAAACGATTCTGTCTTCGTACCCGTAAGAATATCCTCGAAATTCAAAAGAACCCGGCGCGCGCTCCTTATATCCGGCCTTGATCTTTTCCGTGATGGCAATATCAACGTCAAGATGTTCATAGTCCGCCTTTTTTTGCGGGGCCTTGCCTCGTTTGGCCGCGGCAATCACTTCCAGCGTCTCAAAAGCGTCCATATCGCGTTCCAGAATTATGCGCCGTCCAAGTTCGTAATGCTCTTGGTCCAAATCTTCAACAAAGACATAATGATTGGGATTTACGATCGCGGCGTCCAACCCGCGTTTTCGGGCTTCATCGAGAAACACGGACGTCAACACAACGCGCATGTAGGGTTTTGACGCAAGGCCGTTGGTGAGATTGCCCACGCCCAAAATGGTCAGCGTCTGCGGATGGCGCTGTTTCACCAAACGAATACCCTCAAGGGTTTCCATCGCAAAATTTGCGTCCGGAGAATTTTCCGAACCGATGGGGAAAACATTTACATCCATAAGCAGGCGGTCCGGCGGCAACCGGTGTTTGTCGCGGGCGCGATCAATGATGCGTTGCGCCAGTTCGAGTTTTGCCTGCGCGGTGGCGGCGGGACCCTCCGGCCCTGTGCATAATGCCACATAAAAGGGATCGTGCGCCCGGGTCGCTTCTATCAGCGCGTCCATTTTCAAGCGTCCCGGCGCTATCTCCTCGTAGGAGATGGAATTGAGAATCGGACGGCCCGGATACATTTTGATAGCCGCCGCCAGAGCGTCAAACTGAAAAGAATCCAGACACAACGCCCCGCCAAAATCCGTGGTTTGCCGATGCACGACCTCGCAAAGGGCCGCCGTGGTGTCCACGATATTTGAATCCATGCACACATCAATAATCTCGCATCCCAAGCCGTGTGTTTGCTCGCGCGCCACCGCCTCGAGCGTGTCATGGTTTATACCCGTCTCGTTCTCCACCGCCTCGCGCACCTTTTTGGAGCCGCGAATATTCAGACGCTCGCCCACCCGTATCAGATTTGCATTGTCATCAAGACACACCGCCCGTTGCGGCCCTGAAACATAGCGACGGGTATCAGGATTGCGCCTGGAGGGAACGGCGTTTTTGATTGTCTCCTTGACAGCCGCAATATGTTCCGGCGTGGTGCCGCAACAGCCGCCCACAATAGAAACGCCGTATTCAACAACGAAACGCTCCAGGTAGGAGGCGAATCTGTCCGGATCAAAACGAAACACCGTTTCGCCGTTTTCTGAAACGGGCAGGCCGGCGTTGGGCACAACCGATACGGGAAGCGACGAAAAACGGCATATCTTTTCCACTGTTTTTTCCATCAGGTCTGGGCCAATGGAGCAGTTGATGCCGAACACGTCAATGCCTGTGCCTTGAACCGTTACAAGCGCCGCGTGTATGTCCGTGTTAAACAATTGCATGCGCCCGAACGAATCAACTGTCACCTGCGCCATAATCGGCACACGCATGTTACGTTCGCGCATGGCGCGGTGAGCGCCGAATATGCCCGCCTTCAATTCGAGTATGTCCTGTTGCGTTTCAAACAGCAACACATCTACGCCGCCGTCAAGTAATCCAAGACACTGAAAATAAAAGTTCTCACTAATCTCATCAAAACCCGCATGACGCAGATTGGCCGTGCTGGCGGATACGACATAGTTAGAAGGGCCGATGGACCCCGCCACATACAACGGGCGTCCGTCATAACCCTTTTCGTGACGGTACAACTCCCGGGCTTCACGCGCAATGGAAGCGGCGCGGCAATTCAGATGGTATGCAAACGTTTTCGCGTCAGCGGCATGCAGGTCAAAGCCGGCGGGAAGGGAGGAAAAGGCGGCGGAGTCCAGCGCGGAAAAATCATACTCGCCCAGCCTTAACGGAGAAGCGCCAAAGGTGTTCGTTTCAACAGTGTCCGCGCCGGCGCGATAAAATGATGCGTGGATGTCGCGCACAGTCTCGGGCATTGAAAAACAGAGGATGTCCACAAGCATCTTAAAATCCGCGCCGCCGTAACAAACCTCATCAAGTCCCAATTTTTGTATCATCGTGCCCGTGGCGCCGTCAAAGCACAACGGACGTTTCTCCACTCGATCCAAAAACGAATCCATTATCAACCTTCTTGCCTTCTAATGTCGTATGTTGATATCGCAAAAAAACAGAAACAGCGCGGGAAAAGCGCCTCTCTTGGTACGGTCGCGACAATATGTGTTCGTCGCCGCACTTATCCGCCCAGCGCCCGCCGCAGCTGCGGCTCGAATCCCGTCAGGACATATTCCGCCTGCGCGGAACTGCCTGAAACCTCCACGCCGCCCGTCAGATGGAAGCCGTGCGTTGACCGAAGGTATTCGCCGATGGCAGCGCCGGCGTTTTCGGCAAGGCGCCGCACATCGCCCGCTTCAACGGCATTGCGGCACAGGACTTCTCCTTTGAACACCAGCCGGTTGTTTGCGGCGAGATTGCCCACAAGCCTCGCTTCTTCAATCACCGGCCACAATTGAAGCATTCTCCGCTCCAGATTGCCGTCAGCCCAAGGCGCCACCGCGCGCGCCAACGCGCCATGCAATTCCATCAATGCCCCGTTCCGGTTGTTCACGGCCACTTCGATGAAATGCCGCCCAGTGACCGGCGGCGCGTCAATGGGCGCATAATTGGGCCATGCCTTGGAAACTTCGCCGCGTATCGTCTCAGGAATGGGCAACGTGGCCCTGGCCGCCAGTTGTGCGGCGCTCTGCCGGGAAACGCGCTGCTGTTCCCAACGAAGGGGATACAATGCGTTGAAAAACCCGGAGTCATTCACCAAATCAGCAAAGGATTCCGATGTCGGATGTTCACGCACAAAGAACAATACGCCGAAATGCTCCGGTGAACGCTGGTCGAGAAGGAATGAAAACTCAAACGGCATTTTGTGTATCCATTCCGTGCGAAACGCAAACTGCTGCAGGGAACTGACTTTGGGAACGCCTTTGATAAACTTCGAGCCGGTGGGCGCCAGAGAAGAGACATAAGACTGCACCAGCACCGGTTTCAGCACGACCCTGACAGCCGTATCATTTTCCATGAGCGATTCATGGAATACGCCGTAGGTGGGACGCACAAAGAAAAAATAATACACTCCCGCTCCGACAGCAATAATTATCGGTATTGCAATCAAAATTGCCTGGATTCGGGTTTTATCTAAGCCTATTCTCATGACAACATGATACCATAGCGGAAAGGATTAAACCCAAAAAGGCCGGTGAAAAAGGCGGCGTCAGCCCGCGGAAATCGGCAAAAAGAGCGGACGCAATCAAGTTCAGCCATGCATGTCATCTGCGCTCTGCCGGTCACGAGTCCCATAGCGCAATTGCGCTTTCAAAAAACGCAGGGCCTGTTCTTCATACCAATATCGCGCGAGACAGGGCGCGGGACCGGAAACAAATCCCACATGTCCGCCTTTTTTCGGAAACAATGGATAGAGATACGGAGAATCGCCGGCGATTTTATGAGGCAAGCATTCCGGCAAAATAAATTGATCATCCGCCGCACAAATAAGCAGCGTGGGCACGGCAACTCCCTGTAGAAACCGGCCGCAACCGGTATGCCGCCAGTAGTCTTCGGCGTCCCTGTAGCCGGCCATCGGAGCAGTGACGGCCGTATCAAAACTGTAAAAGTCACACGCTTTTCTTATTTCATTTTCATTGAGCAAACCTGGGAAACGGCGCGACACGTCCAGCGCTTTCGGCACAAGCGTCTTCACAAAATGACGCGCATACAAACCGAACAATTCACGGTGAAAACGCGGCGCGGCGGCAACGGGATCGAACGGCGGCGACACAATGACGGCGGCGTCCAACCACCTGCGCGCGTCCCGCCCTTGTTCCCCCAGCCATTTTGCCAACACATTTCCGCCCAAAGATATGCCGATGGCGAACAAAGGCCTGCCCCGATATCGTTCCCGCAGGTTGCGCAATACAAATGCGGGGTCTTCCGTGGCGCCCAGATGATACAATGTGGCGGTTCGATTCATCTCAAAACCGCATGAACGAAAGAACATCACCGAAAAAGTCCATTCCATTCGCTTAAAATGACGCGCAAAGCCCGGAATATAATAAGATTGCGGCGTTCCTTCCATGCCGTGAAACAACACAACAACGGGCGCGGTTGTACTGCCGTCAAGGAAAAGAAGATCGAGAAAATCGCCGTCCGGCGTATCCCAGCGCTCCCTTCGCAATTTCGGCGCGCCAAAATGCCCCAGTTTTTTGCGCACTGTCGCGCCCCATATCGTCTGGCAGTGTCTGCCTGGCAACCACCACGCCGGTTTGAAAGGATAACACGCCAGCTCCGCGAGCACCGCCTCTTTCTTTTCCTGTTCTGTTGTTGCGCCCGGCATCATGTTAACCGCAGCAAGCGTTCAACGCAACAGGCGTTATTCGGAGCAGGAAATGCGTTTGCCCCGCCATGCCAGCAATGCCACTGTAATAACGGCGAGCAACACATCGGCAAAATCCGCGGCGGCGCGGCGTTCCGATACGCCGCATCCCAGCGGACGGATGCTTTTATTTTCAAGCGCGCCCCTGCCTGTCAACGCCATCTTTTGCGGACTGTTTTCGCCTCCGTAAAACATAATCACCCCTTCGTATTCCTGGGCGGCGGCGGGGTTAAACTGCACCTTGATCTCCCATTTCTCTTCAGGCTCGAGCATGATTTGCGTCTCTCCCTGAAGAAAAAATACGCCCGACTCATCCTCGAACTCAATATCGCACTGCATGAGTTCGCCGCCGATATTGGTCAATGTAAACACCCCGGTTTTTGGATGGTCCACCTTTACCACCCCGAAATTATATCCCGTTGCGGGGTCAGGCGCGACATGCAATTCGCCGGGATACGGCATTTCAAACGGCGCCAATACGCGCAGGCGGCTGAGGTTAATTGTATGCATTCCCTCAGCGGTTGAGGCGCTCGCGTCGGTCACCCCATCTTCCGACCACTGACCGGTCAAGGGAATTACACGGACGCCGCCAATCAGGTCGCTGTCAACCATTGTCGGATAGCCGTGAAATATATTCTGGAAGCCGTCCCGCGATTCAATGCGGTTAAAAATGGCAATGATTGGATTGGACGCCAACCGCAACGGGGTCACTTCGTTGAAAGTGCTTCCTTGATCGCGGCTGACGATAAGGCTGATGTCGGCGTACATGCCGCCGACCGGCAGACGCCCCGGTTCGGACGCGGTCATGACCGATGTGTCGTATGGCGCGTAGAGCTCCTCCGGCGTACAGGCCGCAGCCACAATTAAAACGCCGTATTCCTCCGGCAAAATAAGCGCATTCGGCGCCCATACGCCGGCAATCTGGTCAGGCTCTTCCGGATTCTGCACAAACAACGGCGTATATCCCGACCCGGGAAGCATGGATTTCATGGCCACCACCTTGGCGCAAGCGTCGCCTTCAATAACGGAAAGCCACGTGTCGCCGCCTTCCGGCAGCGCAACAAACGGGTTGTCCGCAAATCCA
>DSBB01000230.1 GCA_011046175.1 Candidatus Hydrogenedentota bacterium
CCGTTTTGTGATAACGGCGCGCGTGGAAATCGCCGAAACCGTGACAAGCGGCCAGCGCATGTGAAACATCCGCCGCATCCCGCGCGCATTATGGTACAGAAACGAATTGGGGCTTACTGGAAAGAAGTGAAGATAAAGGAAGTAGTGCAATATGCCGGAAGTTTCGGGTGAAGTAACGGTGGTGAATTCGTTGGGAATGCATGCGCGTCCGGCTGCGGCGCTGGTGCAAAAGACGCTGACTTTTGAAAGCGATATATATATTACGTTTAAGAATAATCGCGTGAACGCCAAAAGCATCATGGGATTGTTGACGCTGGGCGCGGCGCGGGGCAGCCATCTTACCGTGTCATGTTCCGGCCCTGACGCTGAAGAGGCGTTTGCGTCGGTGGCTGAAATCTTCGCCTCGGGTTTTGGCGAAACCTGACCCATAGACTGGAGACGACAATTTGGAAAGGTATCTTCAAGGACTTGGCGTGTCGCCCGGTATTGCCATCGGGCCATCCCTTTTATTTTTCCATGATCGCTACGACGTGCCCGTATACGCCGTAACCGACCTTGAAGCGGAACAGGCGCGACTCGACGCCGCGATGCTGAAAACGCGCCAGGATCTCGAGGCCATTTATGAACGGGTCGTGTCGGATCTCGGCAAGCGACACGCCGATATTTTTCACGCCCATTTATTGATACTGGATGACATCGGCTTGCGCGAGGAGCTGACGGCGCATCTCGAAGAGCAGCAGAAGAACGTGGAGCATACGCTGGACACGCTGGCCAGGCGCTATGTCCAGGCCATGGAGTCGGTGGACGATCCCCGTTTTCGCGAGCGCACGGCCGATTTGCTTGACGTGGTTGATCGCGTACTGCGGCATTTGCTTGATGCGGAAAGGCCAAACCTGCGACGGCTTGAGCGGGAAAGCATTATTGTCGCCCATGACCTCACCCCTTCAGACACCGCCTCGATGGACACCAACAAGGCGATAGGTCTTATTATTGAAGCGGGAAGCGTCACGAGCCATTCGGCCATTCTGGCCCGGGCCCTTGAAATACCTGCGGTAATTGGCGTGGCGGACGCGCCCGCGGAAATCAGCGCGGGCGCAACGGTCATTGTTGACGGCTCCAGTGGTCGCATCATCCTCGATCCGGCGCCCGAGACTTGCGCGCGATACCGCAAGGCGCAGCAGCGGCTCGTGAAGAGGCGGGCAAAACTGCTGCGCAGCACGAAACAGAAACCGGCGCGCACATTGGACGATGTGGAGGTGGCGTTGAGGGCGAACATCGAATTGCCTCTGGAGATAGAACACAGCAAGAACGTGAACGCCCAGGGAATCGGCTTGTATCGCACCGAATATCTTTTCATTGATCGCAATTCATTGCCCGATGAAGAAGAACAGTACGAAGCGTACGCGTATGTCGCCCGGGCCATGGCGCCCCATCCGGTGGTGCTGCGCACCATGGACATCGGTGGAGACAAATTTGTCGCGCATCTTCAGATTTTGAAGGAGGACAATCCGCAGCTTGGCTGGCGTGCCGTGCGGTTTTGCCTGGAGCGCCCCGACATCTTCAAAACGCAGCTTCGCGCCATGCTTCGCGCCAGCGCGCATGGCACGATAGAGATTATGTTTCCCATGATCAGCGGCGTTGAGGAACTGCGCAAAGTCAAGGCGGTGGTTGCGGAAGTGTCGCAGGACCTTGATGCGTCAAAAATCCCGTATGATCGCAACATCAAAATCGGTTCCATGATTGAAGTGCCGTCGGCGGTGATGCTTGCGGATATTCTTGCGCAGGAAAGCGACTTCTTCAGCATAGGAACAAACGACCTTATCCAATATCTGCTGGCGGTTGACCGCGTCAATGAAAAGATCGCCCATTTGTACGAACCGGCGCATCCGGCTGTTGTGCGCATGATACATCAGGCGGCCCAGGCGGCGCGTGTCCATAACATTCCATGCAGCATCTGCGGCGAAATGGCGGGCGATGCGCTTTATACCGAACTCTTGCTTGGGCTGGGCATAACATCATTGAGCATGGCGCCGGTGGCGATACCGATGATTCGCGCTGAAATCTCCCATATCCATCTGGGAGAAGCAAGGACACTGGCGCGCGGGGTCTTGAAAATGCGCACCGCTCAGGAAATAAAGGAAACCCTTGTGGCGCCCCATCTCATCCGCGCCAGAAAATACGATTATGTGATGGAAACGGAACGGGAAACGATTCCGGGAAAGAAAAACGATTGAAAAAGAGGCAGGCATGACGCGCAGGCGCATTTCCATATTGGGTTCGACGGGCAGCATAGGCCGCAACGCGCTTGAAGTTGTCCGGCGCAATCCCGGCAGGTTTTCCGTGGCCGTTTTGGCGTCGCGCTCAAATGTGTCGCTGCTGCGCGAGCAAATCGCCGAATTTCAGCCTGAATTGGCGGCGGTATATGATGACGCGGCAGCCGCGGAGTTGCGCGCGGCGACGCCGGGCTGCGAGGTGGTCGCGGGCGCGGCGGGACTCGAAGAAGCGGCGGCGAAAAAGGTGGACACTTCCCTGTGCGCCGTTGTGGGCGCCGTCGGTCTGAAACCCATGCTGACCGCAATAAACGCGGGAAACCGCGTCGCCGTTGCCAACAAAGAACCGTTGGTCATGGCGGGCGCGCACATCATGGAACAAGCCCGCGGCAAAAATGTTGAAGTGCTGCCCGTGGACAGTGAACACAGCGCCATTTTCCAGTGCCTCCGCGGCAACCAAAGCAAGGATGTGGAACGCGTCCACCTGACCGCGTCCGGCGGCCCATTTTATGGACGGCCCCCGGAAGAATTGCGCCACATAACGCCGGAGCAGGCCATGCGCCATCCCACATGGGACATGGGCGCGAAAGTAAGCGTGGATTCGGCCACGCTTATGAACAAGGGACTGGAAATAATTGAAGCGCTGTGCTTGTTCGGGTTACGATCCACCCAAATTGAAGTGGTCATCCACCCACAGAGCGTGGTTCACAGTATGGTGGCGTTTTGTGACGGGAGTATTATCGCCCAGCTTGGCGTTACGGATATGAAGGCGCCCATCGCCTTTGCGCTGAACTGGCCGGAACGTCTGCCGGCGCCGGCGATGCGGTTGGATGTGACCTCGCTGTCCGAACTCACTTTTGACAGACCGGATGAAAAGTCTTTTCCGTGCCTTGCCCTGGCGCGGGAAGCCGCGGAACAGGGCGGGTGCGCGCCCGCTGTCTTGAACGGCGCCAATGAAGAGGCGGTTGAAGCCTTTTGCGCGGGACGCATTGGTTTTCTGGATATCGCCGCAGTTGTTGAAAATGTGCTTGCGACATGTCCAATCCCGCGGGAATATACGATTGACGCGGTGCTCGAAGCGGATCATGAGGCGCGAATAAACGCAGCCGCAACGATTAAAACCTTGGAACAATGATGCAATGATTATTAATGTGCTGATTTTTCTGGCAGTGCTCAGCCTGCTCATCTTTTTTCACGAATTGGGACATTTTGCCGCCGCAAAAGCGTTTGGCATTTATGTGAAGCGCTTCAGCATCGGGATGCCGCCGCGTTTGTTTGGCGTCCAGCTCGGTGAAACGGACTATTGCGTCGGTTTGCCCTTCGGCGGCTTTGTGATGATGGCTGGCCAGGAAGATGTGCCGTTGACAGACGAAGAGCGGGAGAAGGAATACGGACAAGTCCCGCCGGAACGCTGGTTTAAGAACAAGCCGGTTCTTCAGCGGATGTGCGTGCTTCTTGCCGGACCGTTCATGAATCTTATTCTGGCGGTGTTGCTTTACGGATTCGTCGGCTTGGTGGGCAGTCATGTGCCGGAATGGGAAGTGGAGGCGCGGGTGGGTGAAATTGTGCCGGGTTCTCCTGTGGAAGAAGCGCCCCTGTACCGGTTGGACGCAAGGCCCATGGCAGGACGCGAACCGGACTTATACGGCTGGCGGATTGGCGACCGCATACTTACCATAAACGGCCGCGAGGCAGGCAATATCACCGACCTCGCCATCGCCGCCGTCCTTGGCGGAGACCAAAACGAACAGGAAATTGTGCTTGAGCGCGTCTTGGAGTCGGGCGAGACCGCGCGTTATCGCTCGCCCGTTGCGCCGCGTGTGCTGGATGAAACGGGGCACGCCCGATTTGGCGTCGGCCCCTACGAAACGGCCATCGTGCGCGAAGTGCTGCCGGGGTCCGTTGCGGAAGCGGCGGGAATTCAAAAGGGCGACGTGATACACAGCGTTGACGGAGAGGCGGTTACATTGTCCGGATTTGTCAGCTATATTGAGAGCGTGAAGGACGGGGAACGCGTATCGGTAGAACTGTCGCGCAATGGCGATACGTTTGAGGTGGAGGCGCAGCCGCGCACCATAGGACGGCTGCACGGAATTTGGTTCAGCGCTGACGATCCAGAAAAACATCCGGCCACCGTGGCGCATATCACCCCGGAAATGCAGTCAACAACGAATTTGCGTCGGCGCGATATAATCATCGAGGTGAACGGCAAACCCGCAACGCTGGAACAATTGCGCAGGCTACAGGAAGACTCTCCCGGCGGCGTCCTTCATTTCAGGGTCCTGCGTCCGGGGATTTTCTGGGGGTTGGTGGAGCCTGAATCCACTTTTATGGCGGCGGCGGAGGTGCAGCCGGTGCGCGCCATTGGGGTGGTCTTGGAGCCAAAATCCGTATTGCAGCGCATTCCCGTTTCACGCGTCATACCCCATGCCTTCTATCAAAGTTATCTAGCCGTGGAACGCACCCTATTGACGATTGCCGGTCTTGCGCGGGGAACGGTCAGTCCGAAAGACCTTGGCGGGCCGGTGATGATATTCGACGTAACGACAAAGGCCGCCGAGGCGGGCTTCGGATGGCTCATCAAAATTACTGCGTTTATAAGCGTCAACCTGTTTATACTGAATCTGCTGCCCTTGCCGGTGCTTGACGGAGGGCAGGTTTTAACCAACGCCATTGAAGCGGTGCGCGGCAAGCCGCTGAATGAAAAAATTCTGGAGCGGATGCAGCAAATCGGCATCGTGATGCTTTTGATGCTGATGCTGTTTGTCACCTACAATGACGTGGTGCGGCTGGTTCAGGGATGGTTGCCTTGGTAGCATATTCTTTCCTTTTTGAGCGCTGTTTATCGGGAGAACCAAATGCAACGAATTACCTGTAAATTTGGCGGCTCGTCGCTGGCGGACGCCGCCTGTATTCGCGCCGCCATGGATATTATAAAGGCAAATCCGGCGCGGCGTTTCATTGTGCCTTCGGCGCCGGGCAAACGAACGGCGGACGACAAGAAAATAACCGATCTGCTGTATGCATGGCACAACATGGCGCGGCAGGGACTGGACGCCGCCGAACCCAGGCGCATCATCGAGGAAAGATTCAACGGTCTTGCCCGTGATCTTGGCGTGTCTTTTGATGCGCGCCCCTGCCTGGTGGAGATTGCGGAACGCGCCGCCATGGATGAAACGCCTGACTATATGGCCTCACGCGGCGAATATTTGAACGGACGCCTCATCGCGGAGGCGCTCGGCGCGACGTTTATTGAACCGGCTGAATGCATCCGTTTTAAGGCAAACGGAGAACTTGACGCCGGCACATACCATGCGCTTGGGGAGCGTCTCGCGGGAGACGGCTTGTTTGTCGTTCCGGGGTTTTATGGCGCCATGCCCAACGGCAGCGTTAAAACCTTTTCACGCGGCGGAAGCGACGTGACCGGCGCGATTGTGGCGCGCGCGTCACAATCGGACCTGTACGAAAACTGGACGGATGTGTCGGGGTTTCGCATGGCCGACCCGAGAATGGTTCCAAAAGCCAAACGCATCGAGCAAATTACGTACCGGGAGTTGCGCGAGTTGTCTTACATGGGCGCCACCGTGCTTCACGATGAAGCCATATTTCCCGTGCGCGAGCCGGGCATCCCCATTCACATTCTTAACACGAAATCGCCGGAAAGCCCGGGCACCGCTATTGTGGCGCAACGCGAGGCCACCACGCCGGTGTGCGGTATTGCCGGACGCGACGGATTCGTCATGTTCAACATTGAGAAGACCCTGATGAACAAGGAACACGGATTCGGACGCAAAGTCCTTTCCATCTTTGAAGAACATGGCGTCAGCTGGGAACATATGCCCACGGGCATTGACACAATCAGTGTTATTGTAAGAGATGATGAGCTTCACGGAAAAGCCGACCACATCATCGAAGCCATTCAAAAACATCTTGAACCGGATGAAGTGAATGTTACAAACGGTTTGGCTATTATTGCCACTGTCGGGCAGGGCATGAATCATCATATCGGCGTGGCGGCCCGTCTGACCGGCGCATTGGCGCAAGCGGCAATCAATCTGCGCGTGATTGATCAAGGTTCTTCTGAAATGAACATCATTGTTGGGGTGGAAAAGCAGGATTTGGCGCGGGCGGTGCGCGCCATCTACGAAGCCTTTGACGATTGGCGGTGAAAAGAACGCCGCTCCCCTGTGCGGTTTACTCCCGTCAACCGTCTTGGGCGGCGTTCGCTTATTACAAAAAAAAGACGGCCCCTTTTGTCAAAGAGCCGTCTTGCATCTATCGCGTTTCGTTAACTGATGTAGGTGTTTTTCTTTCCAAAACGATAATCAAAGTACGCACGCCTGACAGCGGAAACAAAATCAAGGAACGCATCCGCGCGCGCCACGGTTATCTTGCGAATATGCCTCATGGTTATTGCTCGTCCATTTCTGTTTGCATGACATGAACAACCGCCCGTTAAAGGCGAAATTCGTTCTTTTTGCCAATGCGAAAATCGTACCACGCCCGCCAGACTGCATTCAGAAAATCGGTAAACGCATCCGCACGCGTCGCTGATATTTTACGTATATGCTTCATGGC
>DSBB01000234.1 GCA_011046175.1 Candidatus Hydrogenedentota bacterium
CCACAATATCACGCATTTCCTGTGTATTTTTCGGACGCCCCACTTCATGGAGTTCCTGGGCAAGTTTCGCGCGCGCGCCGCGTGAGGTCATGCCTTCATGCTTCAAAAGCGTTTTGATTCGGCGTATAATGTCAATATCTTCTTTGCTGTAGAGCCTGCGCCCCGACGGCGACCGTCGAGGCCGCAAATAAGAGAATCGCTTTTCCCATTGGCGCAGCAGATATGCGGGCACGCCCGTAAGTTCGCCTGCCTCGCTGATCGTATAGACTCTATCCGTATTGGCGTCAACCATGGGGCAATTCCTTATCCTTATACCAGCGGCGTATCATCCTGCGTCCAGACAGTCAGGTTGGTGAGGTCTCGTTTTTTCGCGGGCAACAAACCACCGACTGCGAAACCGACGAGAAACAGCAGGATATTCGCAATGAATCCGGTGTAGTATTCATCCGTATCCGGGAAAGCGCCCGGCGGCAGCCATCCGATGCGTTTTGCGACCATCCATACAGTATACACCATTGTCAAAACAACGCCTGCGCATACGGCCCGTCCATCCCCCCACGTGGTGAGGAACCCCAGCATGAACAAGCCGAAGATGCCTCCGCCCATAAGCGCGGCCAAAATGAATCCCATGTCTTGAAACGTTTTCAACTCGAGGGAACTGTACCACAGCGCCACAAGTATCATCACGGCGGAAGTGACAATTGCAATGCAGCGGGCCATCCGAAGGTAATGTTCATCCGGCTTGTTCTTCACCAAATGCCTCCGGTAAATGTCCACAATGCTTAGTGTTGCGACGGCGTTAATGCTGGAATCAAGGGAAGACATGGCCGCCGCAAGCACTGCCGCCACCACCAGTCCGGACAAGCCCGCGGGCAAATAGTGAAGCACAAAAAAGGGAAGAATCTGTTCCGCCGCGGCGCCGTCGGCGCCGGTGAGCAGGGCAAACGCCTTCGGATCGGGATGCGCCTTAAAAAACACATAGAAAGCGGTTCCCAAAAACATGAAATACGTCCAGATAGGCACGCTGAAGCAACAGCACATCCACATGGCCTTGCGTGCTTCCCGGGGCGTTTTCACGGCGCAGTAACGCTGTATTACATTTTGATTGGAACTGTATTCCGTCAACCAGCCGGTCAGGCCAAGAAGGAGCATCATGGTTCCCGTGCGGCGCATAAGAGAAATGCCCCAGTCCGTATCCAGGAATTCGAGGGCGCCGTCCGCCCGCACATTGGCGTCCACAAACCTGAATTTGCCGTCCGCAATTGCCACATCGAATATCTGCCGCAACCCGCCGGGCAGATCATTTATGATAAACAGCAGGCAGGCCAGTCCCCCCAGCAATAACACGATGGTTTGCACCACATCCGTCCAGACGACCGCTTCGATCCCCCCTGCGACCGTATAAAACGATACAAACAAACCACCTAGGATAATACATATACGCACATCCCAACCGGTCAATTCATGCACCAGCAGCGACAACAGGAATAGAATGCCTCCAACCCTGAAAATCAAGCCGAAAATGGCGACGCATGAGGCGTATACGCGGGTGCCGGGCCCAAAACGTCCCTCGAGATATTCATACGCCGAGGTAAGGTTGCCGCGCCGAAAAAAGGGTAAAAACCATATAGACGCAATAACCACCGCCACCGGCAAGGTAAAACACGGCAACAGTCTGAACCACGTGGTCTTATAGGCGTCCGCCGGATACGCCATAAACGTCAGCGAACTGATGGACGTGCCCACCATCGAAAGGCCAATTGCCCAGCCGGGAAAATTGCGTCCTCCGAGAAAATAATCCTCCGTGCTTTTATTGCGATGGGCAAACCAGAGACCCGCCAGGGATATGCCGCCAAAGTAGGCTACAAGCACGATAATATCAAGAAGGCGAACCTCAACCATCTCATGTACATCTCCGTCACTGTCATGAACCGCATGTCATGGTTCTGGAGAAAGCGTATCTCAAAACCGAACAAAGGAGGTCTTGGCGTTACTGGCAATCCGCTGCGGGGCGCAACAAGAATTTACACGTACCTGAAGGGACTTTTCAGAATGGAGGGCGGGTTTTCCTTGAAGCAGGTGCCGTAATAAAAAATATCCACCAAACCCTCGGCAAGTTCAGAAGACAAATGTCTGTCCGGAAGATAGGACTTCGCCATGATGTACGCGTCCATCATGCCAATGAGAATCAGCGCCAGGCTTTGCGCGTCGCCGCCCGCGAGTTCCCCGTTATCAAGTCCTTCCTGCATTATTTCTTCCAACAGCCGGAACCGGCGCAACCGATACACGGACTTGTCCACTTTCGGACCGCCCTTGGGCGGCGAAAAATAGAGTTGCAAAATAAGCCGGACGCCTTTGGGATTCTTTTCCGTAAGCGCAAAGGTTTGTCGAACTATCGCCTTCAACCGTCCTATTACCTCGGAATAACTTTCCCGGATTTCTTGGAGACTTTGCGTGTATTCCGCCAATGCGGGCTCCAGCAATCGCCTGAATAAATCCTCTTTATTCGTGAAATAGTAATAAAGGACGGGTCTCGTGACCCCGGCTCCCTCAATGATTTCGCGGATGCTTGTGCCTTCGTAGCCTCGCTCGGAAAATAACGTTAGAGCACTCTTGAGCAAGCGTGTTTCCGCATCGTTGCTTTCCCGCACTTCGTGTTTCTCTTCGTTCATACCCTCTACCTACCGTTCGTTAATGTCTTTAGTATACACCACGCTCATGTCAAATGTAAAGACAAAAATGACCTGTTCCCGGCGCCATGCGAGGTTCACCCCATAAGATGCCTCAAGGATCAGGACGCGATAATATCCCGCACATCGAGCAGATATAGCTGCCGCTGTCCCGACCATTTGGAATCAATACAAATAAAGGCGCCGTCGCGGCTCCAACGGGGATGCAGGTCGCAACGCAGCTGAATATCATCCGTGGGCGCTTGATAAAACCGCCCCAGCGGCACAAGCGCATTATCTGCCGGACGGTAAAGCATAAGGGTTTGCATGCGCTCCCGGTCCGGATAGGTGTCGGTCAGGATCCACTGTCCGCACGGCGAATAGGTGCAATGCCCGTCCTGTTGCAGCAATGCTTCGCCGATGACGTTTTTTGTGTCAGTCATATCTTCGTACAGGTGAAATCTATTGCCCGTATCCGGCTCCTGCGACCACGCCAAAATATGCTTTGGGTCACGCCAAATGAAGTGCGAAACCATGCCGTGGTCATTAAAACAGAAAAGGTTCGCGCCGTCGGGTTGCGCGGTGAATCCACGGGTATACCACCCCTTGCCGGATTCGCGATGCCAACGATGCAGAAATATGAAGCGCGTCCCGTCGGTATTGAACAGCAAATGATTGAACCAGTGTTTCCCCTTCTCCATTGTGTCATCGGTACGAAAGGAGGCGATTTGTTCCAACGTAAGGATTAGGGAGGATTCCCCCGTGACAAGGTCCAGCGAATAAATGCCGTCATCCGCCGGATGCAGTTGCTCCGCCCCGGCGTCGGCTATGCCGTTGTAACCGTACCCGGGGCGGGTCTGCCCGACTCTGGCAAAATTCAGGCCGACAGCCGTTTTGCCGTCGGCGCTTACCGTGTAAACAGGGCGCGGCAACATCCGTTTTTCGCCAGTGACCACATCCTGGATAACGGCCATATACCGCCCGTCTTTGCGGACGTTGTAAATAACTTCCGAATCCGAACCGGGCAGCCATTGCAACATGCATCCCTGTTGCCAGCACCATGCGGTCGAAGCGGCAAAAGGAATCCATTTGTCGTTGTCTTCCAGATCAATCATGCCCAACACAATTTCATCTTCGGGCGTCGGCGCGCGGTTTTCAAAATCCACCTGCATGCACAGCGCGTAACGATTGCCGGGATCGAACTGGTATTTATCGTAATAGCCGAACCAGTGCGATTTCGGGCCGCGCGTGAGCGCCCGCATGGGCACCTCGACGGTCATGGCGGTTTCCGGCGGTACATGTTCCGCTGCAAATGCGGGCAGTTGGGCGATCATGGACAAAAGAACAACCCGACCGGCAATTCCTGAAGGATACATCATCTGAAAATCTCCTCATTTTTCACGCACGCTACACGACGAATCCATTGTACATGTTTTCCAGCATTCACGCAATCTGCTATACTTGCGCTTGTGACAAGACATCCCCCGCAAACCCGCAATTATGCAAAAGAGATGGAGATAAGATAATGGCAACCATAATAATTGACGGACAGCAAAAAGAAATACCCGACGGCTCCCCCATTATGGACGCCTGCGAGGACTTGGGCGTACCCATGGGTTGTCGCGCCGGACAATGCGGCATATGCATGATTACCGTGCGCGAGGGGCTGGAAAACCTCGATCCCAAAACCGGCGAAGAACAGGACATGGGCCTGGAGGATAATCAGCGGTTGGCCTGCCAGGCCGTCATACGTTCAGGAACGCTCATCGCCGAATACTGACCCGACAGGCAAAGAAGCCGTATTAAAGAGGCTGAAATGGCAAAAAAGCCTGAATTGATGACCACCACCCTCTGGGATTTCCCTTCGCAGCAATATGGCAATGAAACCCAGGGCGACAAAAATTACGCGGGCGCAACCCCCGCCTATATCCTGTGGAATCTGTTGCAACGCTATACCAAACCGGGCGAACTTGTTGTGGACGTCATGGCCGGCAGCGGCACCACACTGGACGTAGCGCGCGATTTGGGACGTCGCGCCCTTGGCTACGACATCCATGCAACGCGCAGGGACATTTTTAACTGTGACGCGCGAAAACTGCCCCTTGAGGACGCAAAGGCGGCTTTCGTCTTTGTTGACCCGCCCTATTCAACCCATATCACCTACAGCGACGACCCGCGTTGCATCGGGAAACTGGACGCGCGCGGGTCCGCCTATTATGAGGCAATGGCGCAGGTAATCAGAGAAATGCACCGCATTCTCAAACCCGAGCGCCATGCCGCCATGTACGTGTCCGATTCCTTCAAGAAAGGCGCGGCCTTCTGTCCCATCGGCTTCGATCTTTTTGCGTTGCTGCGAAAACGGTTCACGCCCGTGGACATCATCTGCGTCACCCGCCGCAACAGCAAACTGGAACGGAGTAATTGGCATAAAGCCGCGCTGGAAGGCAATTATTTCCTGCGCGGTTTCAATTACCTGTTCATTATGAAAAAGGACAAGGAAACAAAACACAGGAAGCGTCTTTCGCGGCTGTGACGCCGGCGATGAATCCTGTTATGCGTATAGGTTGCGCAGGTTGGTTAATTTAGCGCATAAATGCGTTGCCGTTCGGCAATCGCGTGCTAATAGTAGTTCCGCCATCTTATGTCGCCCAGGGGATGGGCGAGCATGGTGAAATACGCATCACTGCTTTTGTATATCTGTGCCTTGATGACCCATCCTGTTTCCGTGCGCTCGTAAACATATTTGTTCTCGTGGAATTTCGTTATTATTTCCTGCGTGAGATACGCCGGAGTCATGTCGGTGACATTCTCCGGGAACTCGCCTTTATCGCGCCGGTACCGTTCCGCTGCAAGGGCAATGCGCAGCACCCCCAAACGTTCCTCTCCCTGAAATCTAAATCGTGTCAAGTTGTAGGCGTCGTCGAGATACCCAAAGTCCATGGGTTCCACTCTGTCGTAGAGATCGTCCACCAACAGATAATATCTGTATCGCCGGTATTGAAAGTACTCACGCCTCTCTTCAGGCTGCCGCAAGGTATCTCCGCTCAGCAGATAGTGCTGCATATGCCGGGACATGGCCAATTCACCCGTGCCGTTCAACATGACAAATCTGTCGCGATACCACACCAATCCGTCACCCAGCATCGGGAACAACCTGCTGTTCCGCTCCTTTTCTTGCCGTACGGCCTTGTACTCAAGATGCATCCTGATGCGGGAAGATTGGGACTGCAGTCCGCCCTGCATATGTGCCACCAAATCCTCCCGGGTAACCGTCGCTTTGTAATCTAAGAGGTCATCAAGGACATCCAACGTTGGCCGTGAAAAGGTATTGCGCTCAATGCCGAACGCCATGCTGCGCCGAATATTATCCGCGTATGCATGGAACGATCGAAAGAATGTGGCATGTCCCCACGGGTTGATAAACTGCACCTCGCAAAAGGCCTTGAGAGATTCAAGTGCCTGGACCACCTCCGCTTCATTTCCCTCTATTGCGGCGGACAAAGACGCAAGCAGCAACAGGCGGGGCATGTTCTGGAGGCCTTTGTAGAACAGGGAGTAACCCTCCCGGCTGTGATAGATTTCATCGCTGGGAAGTACGATGATGTCTTTGGAGTTCACATAGGTAGCGGCTTCATACAAGACCTGCAGGATGGGACGGTACTCTTCCACAATCTCCTGAAGGCGCAACCGCTGATCTTCCGGGGTTTGCTGGGAAGGCACAGGCAACCATAGCACACCCGTATCCAACGAGGCATAGGACTCCCCGTAACGATTATCAAAGAGAAGTCGGGGAACTATGTTGATCCTTCTTCCATGCAAGACCCATTCTTGCCGCTGCCGGGCGAGCATCATCTCACACGCCTGCCTGTACAGGTCCGCAGCCTTGTCCGCCGCAGTGGTTTCGGATTGCAGCGGTTCCGGCGCCAGAGGCAGCGCCGCGAGGCTGACAAGGGCAACATGGGAATAATCCAGCGAATTAAGCGCCTTTACCAAGGGACTGTGGCGGGTTATCAGGTTGAGCGCGCGCGCCACGGCGTATATCACTCCCGCCACCGGCAGCGGCAACAGAAGCAGGTACATGCGACTTCACACCAGCGCCTGCGTCACCGCGTACAGGGCGCAGACGTTCACGAGGATGCGCATTGAAAGGCTTTCCCCGAACATTGCCCAATAGAG
>DSBB01000509.1 GCA_011046175.1 Candidatus Hydrogenedentota bacterium
CCAGCGTGAGGTCGCTATTCATGTACATGTTCCACACCCCCTGCAACAACATGAGACTGCTTCCCGCAAGCAGTTCCGTGCCCGCCAGACAAACGCGGCCGCCCGGCCTCATATCCACCACAGCGCCAAACATCCTGTAACGCCCCGGCTTCATTCCCGCCAGGAACACACTGTCGGAAGTCAGGATGATCCGCTCCGGGCCTTTGGCCCGCGCAAACACGCGCAAAACGGGCGGCGGGACATGTTCAAGGTCGGCAATGAACGAGGCATAAAGCCGGTCCTCCGCCAGCTGCGGCCACAATGCGTTTTGATGCCGGTGAATCTGGGGCGCCATGCCATTGCCCAGATGGGTGCAAAGCCGCGCCCCCGCATCCGTCGCAGCCTGTATATGGCGCGTTTCCGCCGCATGATGACCCAGCGCCACAACAATGCCGCACTTGCGCGCCGCACGGATAAGACGCATGGCGCCGGGTTGTTCGGGGGCGAGAGTAAGGCAACATATCCTGTCTGCCGCGGCGCGACGCAACCGGTTAAACACCGCAACATCCGGCAACAGGACATGGTCCCGGGGATGCGCGCCGCGCGGCCCGTCATCAGGGGATATGAACGGCCCCTCGAGATGAATGCCGGGGATATGCCTTGCCAGAGCAGGATCAGCAAGCGCGGTCGCCAGTACGCGGCACTTGTGTTCCAATGACTCCACACTGTCTGTGATCACTGTGGGCACCCAACGGGAAACGCCCTGATCAGCAAGCGCGTCGTTCAGCAAACGTATCTGTTCCACCGTCACATTGTGCGACTGCAAATCTATCCCGAACCCGCCGTTCACTTGTATGTCAAACAACGGCGGCGCGAAAATGCACTCGTCGTCCCCCACGTCCACCGCGCCGCGTCCCGCGCGTGTCACAGAAATCACTTTCCCGGCATGCAGGCGCACATCCACCGCCTTAATGCTGTCAGGGAACCGCCCGCGTATTACAAAGTCGTGTTGTGACATTTTTCTTTTCCGTTCCAACCATTGGCCTCTTTCATTATCCACAAAGCACGGAAAGGACGCAAACGAAAGAAAATTACGCCGGAAACCGGGACGGGCAGTACCACCGCAGGCTATGCAAGCGTCTTTCCGTAATGGAAAACCCTGATGTTTTCGTCATGCGCCTTTTCGGGCAAATTAACGCGGATGGCGGCCTCCCATTGTCCGTCATCAAAAGACAGATGGCCGCTCAGCACGCCAAGCAACGCCACGTTGCAGTTGCGCGCCGTGACGGGCGTGTCGTCGTGATCAAGCGCGCTCACGTCCGCGGCATCGTTCAAAAAACGACCAATGCTCAGGAGCAAACCGTGGTCAGCGAGGTAAAAACGGTTGTTGTCCTCTTGTGACGGTTCCAAGACCAGCACATAATCAGCTTCACCAACGGGCACCATCGGACTGTACACCTTTTTGCCGAAGCGCACATCGCTGGTAACCGATCCGCCTCGCTGGCTCATGCCGTGTATCTCTCCCTGCTTCACATCATACCCCGACTTGAACGCTGTTTCCGCCAGAATATTTGCCGCGCGGATCACTCCCTGGCCGCCAAGCCCCGCAATCACCACATTGGTTACCTTGTTCGCATCCATCATGTTTCTTCTTCCGTTGCCAATTGATACTTTTTCAGTTTGGGAGCGGCCAGACTGCACAGTTTGCGCAGTATAATCACCGTCGGCTCGGCCTTGGCAAGGCCGTCGCGCAGGGCCTTCTCAAAAGCGCCCGCCCTTTCCAACACATGAACATTCTTCACGCCAATAGCGCGGCACACATCCTCCGCGGGCACTTGGTTGGTTTTGGCATGGTCAAGTGTCCGTCCCGTGCCCGGATGTTCCTGCATGCCCGTCATCGCGGTAGTGCCGTTGTCAAGGATAACAATAACATGTCCCGTCTTTGGGGGGTTGTAAACCATCTCCACCACGCCGGTTAAACCGCTGTGCATAAAGGTGCTGTCGCCTATCACGCTCACCACGCGGCGCGCTTCGTCGTCGGGCAGCGCATGCCGAAGGCCAAGCCCGACGCCTACGCTCGCGCCCATGCACACGCAACTATCGTGGGTTTCAAACGGCGGCAACACGCTGAGCGTATAGCAACCGATGTCCCCCGATATGATGCAATCCATCTTTTTCATCACGCCAAAGGCGATGCGATGGGGACAGCCCTTGCACAGTTGAGGCGGTTTCCCTTTGGGCCGCGCCGGCTCCGGCGAGGCGTCGCGCGCAATAATGCGGCGCACTCGCGCCACATTTAATTCATCAAACCGGTACATTTCCAGTTTGCCCTCGCACTCGACGCCTTCGGCGCGCAACGATTCAACAAGATAGGGGTCGTTCTCTTCTATGACAAGACACCTGTCAACAGAAGCGGCAAACCGGCGAATTAAATGTATCGGCAAAGGATAGGTCATTCCCAACTTCAGAATACGCGCGTAAGGCGCAGCTTCACGGGCATGAAGAAAGGCCACGCCGGACGTTACAATACCCAGCCTTCTGTCGCCCTCATACAGCGTGTTCAAGTCAGACTGTTCATTCCACTCTGCAATCTTGGTCATCTTTTCCCGCATCCGGCGGTGCGCCGGACGCGCATAACCGGGAATCATCACATAAGACGGCATATCGCGGACAAAGTGCGGCGTCTTCGAGGCCGGCGACGGATTGCGGGGAGTCACTATGCCGCGGGAATGACAGACACGGGTGGTCATGCGAAACATAACCGGCAGATTCCACGTTTCCGAAAGAAAAAACGCGTCAAACAAAAAATCGTACGCTTCCTGCGCATCCGCCGGTTCCAGCATCATAACACTCGCCGCTTTGGCATAGCGGCGATTATCCTGTTCGTTCTGGCTCGAGCCCATGCCCGGATCATCGGCAGACACCAACACCAGCCCGCCGCGCACACCGGTATACGCCACGGTGAACAACGGATCGGCGGCCACATTCACGCCAACGTGTTTCATCGTCACCAACGCCCGCGCGCCGCCATAGGCGACACCAATGCCGACCTCAAGCGCCACCTTTTCGTTGGGCGACCATTGGGCGCGACCGCCCAGAAGAGAAAAATTCTCCAAAATCTCCGTGGAAGGCGTGCCGGGATAACCCGTGCCCAGGGAAACACCAAGATGCCGGGCCGCCCAGGCAACCGCCTGATTGCCGCTCGCTAATCTCGGCTCCATTTTACTGCCCATAAACTCCTCCTGCCGGCCGGCGCTGAAAGTTATTACGCCCATGCAATGTGTGCCGCCAATCGTTGAAAAACATGCACGAGCGTGTGTTTGATGCATACGGTGAAACTGATTGTTTGCAGGCAAAGAGCCCTGTCAAACCCAGAAAGTATCGGAATTCAACCCTATCAAACCGCGCCGTTCACGGTCAAGTTTTCATGCTTTATCTGGAATTTCGCGATTCGGACGCCGTACCAAGGTATTCCACTGAAATGGCCGCCAAAGTGTCAGAAATCCGCCCGGCAACAGTGATCGCCGAAATTTGGGTTCCACAAGGTACACATGACTGCCGATTTAATGTTATAATGAGTATGTCTTTGATGATTCCTTTAATGGGTGTATGTAACATGGTGGCGATGTTATTCGCTGAAGCTTGGAATGCGAGGAAACTATCGTGAACAAGAAAATGATGGCTGCCACAGGTGCAGCGCTGTTGTGTCTGATTGTTGTCGGCGCAAATGCATGGGGTGATTTGTCTGAGGGCGCGCCCGCGCCGAATATCCGTGGCGTTGATATAGCCGGTCAGGAAGTTGACCTGAACCAAATCATCGCCGACAACCCCTACGTGGTGGCGGTATACTGCTTTACGCCGAACACCGGCGAGGAAATCGCGGCGCGCCTGCAGGGACTGCAAATGCGTTACGGTCATGAAAAGTTCCAAGTGGTTGCCTTGGGCATAGAACAGGATGAAGGCGCGCTGCAGGATTTCGCGCGCCGGTTGGGCATCCGCTATCATGTGCTCGACGCTGAAAAACTTGAAGAAAGCGACTGGCTCGAAACCGTTCGGCAGTATCCCCTTACCCTTATTGTTGAAACCACGCAAAACAGGCATATTGCTCGGATACTTGTGGGCGACGGCTTGTCCCCTGCAACATTATTGACGGGTTTCGCGGAAGAACTGTTTCGGAAACGCCGTGAAGAAGCGCTTGAACTGATTGATGAGGCCGTCACCGAAGGCGACGACCCGGCAGCGCGCGAATTGCGGGGCTTTATTCTCACCGGTGAAGGGAAACTGGACGAAGCGGAAAAGGAGTTTGGCAGTCTGGAATCCTACACGGGTCTTGCAAAAGTCGCCTTGGAACGCGGAGATTTTACCGAAGCGGTCAGATTCGCGGAGCAGGCCGGGGACGACCCCTACGCCGCTTCGATCAAGGCGGAAGCGCTCGCGCGACAGGGCAGGACGGACGAAGCCGCGACCACGGCGCGCGCCGTGGAGATTGACAAGGCGGAACGCCCCTGGCAGGCGGCGGAGGCGGTGAACAGCCGGGGACGCATCAGGCATCATCAGGGCGATGTGGACGGCGCCATCGAGGATTATCAAACTGCCCGGGAAATTGACGCATACGGCATTAAGCCGCTAAGCAATGAGGCGGCGGCGCAACGGGAAAAAGGCAACCTCGAGGCGGCGGAGCAACTGCTCACACAAGCGCAGCAGATGAGCGACGACAACTTGATTGCCCTGCTGCTGCAACAAGTGCGCGGGGAACTTGAAGAGGCCAACGATCTCAAACGGCAGGAACTCATACGGTCGCAAATCCAATCCCTCTCGGAGCGTTATCGCGAATTAAAAGAAGCGGGACTTGACGCGCCGCCGGACCCATGGAGCACACGGCCCCTGACGCTGGCGCTGCTGCCGGGAAAGGGCGGCGTCTTTTTCGAACGAGCCGGAACCGATGTCGCATTACAGCGCGATATTGAATCAAGACTGCAAGCGGACCCGCGGGTGCAGGTGCTGGAACGCGCCATGCTTGAACACCTGCTGCAGGAACTCGAGCTGGGTTCGTCTGAATTGGCCGATCCGAACACGCAACAGGTGCTGGGACGCGTTCTCTCCGCCCGGTATCTCGGCTTCGTTGACTACAGCCAAGTCGGCGCGGACCCCACCATGCATCTGCGGCTCGTGGACACGGAAACCACCGCGCTCGCCATGCAGGTGTCACAGCCGATTCAGGTAAACAAACTCGGCGATGTCGCACAAAGCGTTGTTGACCGGGTTCTGGCCGAAACGGCCGACAGCCAAGAGTTGAAGGGGCTTGTCGCGGATGTAACGAATGACGGCGTGGTAATGGTGAATATAGGCAAACGACACGGCGTCGCCCTTGGACAGCGTTTCGACGTGTTCACCGAAGGCGAACCCATCGAAGTGGGCGGACGCATCATTGCACATCGGCAGAACACCGTGGGACGCATCGAAATTACATCCGTCGAGGACGAATACAGTCTGGCGTCAATTGTGGTGCTCCGCGAAGGCGCCAAATTGGAGCCGGAACTGAAAATCAAGGCGTCCGCGCCCGCAACGGAAGGGCAGGCAAACAACACATGACGCCGCAGATGCGGCTGCAAGCAATGCCTTCATGATTCCTGACACCCGGGGCGCCACAGGAACCGCGCCTTGACGCCGCCGGACAGAGACAACACGGACGAACACAGGCGTCTTCGTCATACCTTTCTTCATTTGAATGGATGAAGAAAGCGGCGTATACTAGTGCCATCTTCCGCGTATCCCCAACGAATTTCGGGAAAAACTCCATAAACATGGAAAAACCAATGAACCACAGGAGATGTTTGCCATGGGAAGCAGTATCGTTAAAGAAGGATTCGAGCGCGCGCCGCATCGTTCGCTATTGTACGCCACAGGCAAGGTGAAATGCCGCGACGACTTCAAAAAACCGTTCATCGGCGTCTGTAACAGCTTCGTTGAGATCATCCCCGGTCATGTGCATCTGGATGAGCTTGGCCGGCTGGCGAAGGAAGCCGTCTCCGAAGCGGGCGGCATACCTTTCGAGTTCAACACCATCGGCATCTGCGACGGCATTGCAATGGGCCACGGCGGCATGAAATACAGTCTGCCGTCGCGCGAACTCATCGCCGACTGCGTAGAAACCATGGTACGCGCCCACGAATTCGATGCGCTGCTCTGCATTCCCAACTGCGACAAGATCATCCCCGGCATGCTGATGGGCGCCATGCGCTGCAACATCCCGACCGTATTTGTGTCCGGCGGCCCCATGGCTGCGGGCAGACTCGCCAACGGCCAGGCCGCCGACCTCATCACCGTGTTCGAGGGCGTGGGAAAATATAAGCGGGAGCAGATGACGGAGGCGGAGCTCGAGGCACTTGAGCAAAAAGCCTGCCCCGGTTGCGGTTCATGTTCGGGAATGTTCACCGCCAATTCCATGAACTGTCTGTGCGAGGCGCTCGGCATCGCGCTGCCGGGCAACGGCACCATCCTTGCCACGACACAGGAACGCCGCCGGCTCGTGCGCGACGCCGCAAAGCAGCTGTTGCGTGTGCTTGAAGCAGACCTGCGTCCCCGAGACATCGTTACGCCGGAGTCCATTGACAACGCCTTCGCACTGGACATGGCAATGGGCGGCTCCACAAACACGGTGCTGCACACGCTGGCCGTCGCTCGTGAAGCGGGCGTGGAATATCCGCTGGAGCGGCTCAATGAAGTGAGCGCGCGCGTGCCGAACATCTGCAAAGTGTCGCCTTCGTACAAATGGCATATCGAGGACGTGGAC
>DSBB01000257.1 GCA_011046175.1 Candidatus Hydrogenedentota bacterium
CTTCTCGTCCTGATGGGTCAATGGCACGCACATGGCCGAGGTGATGTTTCCGCTGATGATGCTCATGCCGCCGCCAAAGCGCTCATCATTCGCCGCGTTGCTGGTTGCCACCGCTTCTCCCTGGTCGTAAACACGCTTGATAATGGTGGAACTCACATTAATCTGAGCGCCCGGATCAGCGCTGCGGACATATTCAACGTTTAGTTCGGAGGACCCCTCCTGCTTGAGCATAATCAGACCGTTATGCGCTTTAATCAACGAAAAAATTTGGCCCATAACGGCGTCAAAGACCTTGCCCAACGTTCTCTCGCTCGCAATGGCCTGATTGGCCGCGTACACGGCGCGCAACCTTTTCTGAATAGCCACCAGCTCGGCGCCTGTAGCGGAAGCGCCGGGCATGGCAAAAAAGGTTTGATACAGATTCTCCGCCGATTGCCCTTCAATATGTTCGCTCCAATCTTCTGAACCGGCAGGACGCTGCACGTCAAGCCCGGGCGCAGATTCAGCATCGCTGGCTGTCTCCTTTTCAGGCGCTTTCGGTTTTTCTTTTTCTTCGGGAATTTCCATAGCGCCCCTTGAAACGGCATCCATACCCGCGCCCGCGCCCGCGCCCGCGCGGAACTGAATCTGCTGTCGCCCCATGCGAAAGATGTCGCCGTCTTCAAGGCGATGTTCAACGATCCGTTCCGGACCGATGTAGGTGCCGTTGCCGCTGCCCAAATCCACCAAAAAAACGCCGTCGTCCTTTTGTATAACCTGCGCGTGCTTGCGTGAGACCTGCAAATCGTCCAGTTGAATCATGTTCTCAGGGTTGCGACCAATGGAGACGACCCCTTCCACGGGAACCTCGCGGCCCTTCAACGAGCCCGTAAGTATTATGAGTCTGTTTAGCGTAGCCATCTCTTCTGTTCCTGCTGGTTATTGAATCATTCACCAAAACCGCCGGCTTTCGTATCCTTGTCACGAAACGGCACAGATTTGCGCCATATACTTAAAATTCCGTCTGTCTGTTGATAATTTATACCACGAATGACAGGTGAAACCCAACAAAATATTTTACTCCCATTCCGCCCGCATCAATCTGTTCATCAACGCGGTAATACAATGGCGCGCATCCATCCCGTCATAGAGTACCTTATAAACGGCGGCGGTTATGGGCATTTCAACGTTATGCTTGCGCGCCAGCAACATCGCGCTTTTTGTGGTTCGTATCCCTTCGGCCACCTTCGGAGTGCTTGCGAGGATGTCGTGCAAAGTCATGCCCCGCGCTACGCACCGGCCAACCTGATAATTGCGTGAATGTCGGCTGGAACAGGTCGCCACCAAATCTCCCAATCCGCTCAACCCCGCAAATGTCGCCGCTTCTGCGCCGCAGGCGTTCCCCAGCCGAATCATCTCCGCCAACCCGCGCGTGATCAAGGCCGCCTTGGCATTGTCGCCCAAGCCGAACCCCTCGCAGGCGCCGGCGGCAATGGCGATAATATTCTTCAGGGCGCCCCCAAGCTCCACACCCATAACATCATGGCTGGTGTAAACCCTGAATGTGGAACCGCCAAAGATGTCTTGGACATGCTTGCGGACATCATCGTCCCGCCCCGCCGCCACCACACAGGCGGGCAAATCGCGGGCGACTTCTTCGGCATGGCTCGGACCAGACAGCACCGCCACTTTAGACGCGGGCGCCTCCTCGTGAAGCACCGCGCTCATGCACAACAGGGTATCGTTTTCAATGCCTTTGGTCGCGCTCACACGCAATGTTTCCGGTTCAAAACGGCACAGCCGCGCTGTTTCACGCAACGCGTGGGACGGAATCGCGTACACCGCCATGGATGGGTCTTCCGCCGGCGTCTGCGTTACCGACACGGTTTCAGGAAGTGTTATCCCCGGCAACAACGCCTCGTTGCGCCGCGTGCGCCTCAGCTGTTCCGCGTGCGTCGCGTTATGCACCCACAAATGAGTTTCATGATTGTATCCGGCCAGCAAACGCGCCAGCGCCATACCCCATGCGCCGCCGCCCAACACCTGTATCTTCATGATATCACTCCCTGAAGGACGCTTATGGGGGAAATCCGTCCCATTGTTGGCGAAATACGTCAATTAACAAAGACAAATCACTCTTCGCCGCATGTTGCGGACATCTGTTGCTCACGCACAAACGCCACCGTCCGCCGCAGCCCTTCCTCCAAAGAAACCGACGGTTTCCAGCCCAACATTTTTGCGGCGCGTTCGCCCGTAATGTAAATACCCTTTACTTCACCGGGACGCAACGGCTTCAGCACAGCCTTCCCCGAGAAACCGGTTAGTTTTTTGATTATCTCATAAAGTTGTTTCACGGTTATGCCGACTCCCGAGCCCAAATTTATGGTCTCTCCGGGAGCCTTGTTCAATGCCAGCACATTCGCGTGCGCAATATCGTCCACAAATACGTAATCCCGAAAGGCATCGCCTTTGCCGTATAACACCGGCGTTTTGCCCGCAAGCATCAAACCCGCAAAGATGGAACACACCCCCGCCTCGCCATGAGCGCTCTGGCGCGGACCATAAACATTCGGATAACGCAATATGGTAAAGTTAATCTTATGAATTCGGTTGTATAAATGAATGTACTGCTCTACGCACAGTTTGCTTGTTCCATAAGGTGATTCGGGCTTGGGAACGCAGTTTTCGTCAGCGGGAAGAGAGGCGGGCGAGCCGTATATGGCGCCGCCTGTAGACGCAAAAACAAATTTCCTCACCCCGTACTTGACACTCATTTCAAGCAGATTTAAGGCGCCGCGGATGTTCACATCAGCGTCATAAACCGGATCCTCAACGCTTTTTCGCACATCTATCTGGGCGGCGTGATGACTTATCACGTCGGGTTTATGGGCTTCAAACACCGACTCGAGTTGCGGCGACCGAACATCCATTTCATAAAAAACGGCCGCTTCATGAACATAATCACTATTGCCCGAAGACAAGTCATCCACCACAATAACGTCATGCCCCTTTTGAATAAAGGCGTCAACAACATGTGAACCAATGAAGCCGGCGCCGCCGGTCACCAAAATCGTATGTTTACTCATGAATGTTATCCTGAAGAAAAGTTTTCCTGCGATGGGAATGAACTGCAGTGATAAGTATAGCGCAAGCGCAACAAAGCGTACAATCAGGATGATGCGAAAACTTCCGGTAACGTTTATTGCAGCGCAATAATCTTCGCAATCATTTTAGTTCCTTCTACAAAACCGGGATGTTTGGATATGGTACAGGAACGGTTTAGGCTCATCCCTCCCGCGATTTCTTAACAGTGGGCTGATTTACAAGGCGCGCGACATGGGGCGGCGTTTCGGTGATCGCCGACACGATTGCGTCGGCGCGCAGCCACTCTTCAGGAGCGCCAAAACCGTAGTTGACCGCAATACCGCGCCCCCCACAGGCGTGCGCCGCTTCAATGTCATCATGGCGGTCGCCGATTACGACAAACTGATGCGGAGCCAACTCACGCAGAATCAACCCGATCATTTCCTGTTCGCCGGAATACCGCGTATCCCGCGCATAAACGCAATGAAAAAAGGGGCGGAGATTATGGGTGTTGACAACCTCGTTCACATAAGACGACGGTCCGTTCGAGCATACCGCCAGATAATACCCTTCTTTCTTGAACAACTCCAGCGTTTCAATCACCTTTGGATACAATTTGCCTTCCGTGCCGACAAGTTTGAGTTCCAAGGCGTTTGTGGCGGCAACAATGTCCGCCGCCATTCCTGCCGGGCATTGTCGGGCAAGCCACGATTCATACGCCGCGACAGATTTCCCAAAGAAACCGGTTATTGTCTCGCGGCTGGGAACGGCCAGCCCGAAGTCGGAAAAGGTGCGTTGTACAGCGGGTACGGTAACGCAATCCGTCTGAAAAAGTGTTCCGTCAATATCAAAGATTATGAGATGTCGCGGTTCTTTCGCGCTCAACCTTAACTCCCGATTGCAACAAGCGCCGTCCCGCGCCTGTTGGGATTGGCGGGACGGCGCTTGCTGAAACGCTGGTTATTGGGGTAATACCGCCATGATACGCCGGTAGATTTCATCCGGGCCGGCGTCATCGCCGGGCACGTTCTTAAGCACGCCCAGTTTGTCATAGTAGGCAATGATCGGTTCCGTGGTCTCATGATAGGTTTCCAATCGCGCTTTCACTGTTTCCGGTTTGTCGTCGTCGCGTTGGATTAGTTTATCGGCCATGTCCGGAGGCGGCGGATTGAACAGCAGGTTGAACACCGCGCCGGTCTCCGGATCGCTTCGCCGGGCGCTGAGTCTTTCGATGATGACATCGTCAGACACGTCAATATTCACAGCCACTTCAATTTTTTCGCCGCGTTTTGCCAAAAAATCAGTCAGCATTTCCGCCTGTGGAACTGAACGGGGGAACCCGTCCAAAATATAGCCGTTGGCACAGTCTTCCTCCTGAAGTCTTTCCGCCACAATCTCGCAGGTCAGTTCATCGGGCACCAGCGCGCCGCTGTTCAGATAGCCCTGCACTTTTTTGCCCAAATCGGTCCCTTCACGCAGGTTCTTTCGGAAAATATCGCCGGTGGAAATATGGGGAACGCCCATTTCCTTTGCCATTTGCACGGCCTGAGTGCCTTTACCTGCGCCGGGAGCGCCCAACATCACGATTCGTAATCCCATAGGTTATCCCTTTCTTTTGTTTGTTTTTCCCCAGTGGACAGTAAGAAGTTTTATGCCGCTACGCGCAACATGCCTTGAAGTATACCATATTCCAAGCGCGCAATCCTTTTTTTGGTTAATCACACGTGGCTTTCCCGGCAAGTTTTTTGCCCATCAACGCTATTTCTGTTTCAATGAAAGCGCCAAGACCGGAACCATAGTAAGACCGGCTTTCCACTTCGTAGCCTCCGTGCGCGTATTCCTTTTCATTGACAATGTAGCCTATGTAATCGTTGGCCAATCCAATTGCCAGCGGCAATTCGAAATCACTATCGGCGAAGCCCTCTTCAACCGCCTGGCCGACTTCCATGATCGGTTCCCCGGGCAGTCCGGCAAGCGCGATTGGACCGATTTGGAATAACTGAAGCTCGGCTTTTCCCGGCAGCGCCTCGCGCGCCGCATCGGCATAAGCCGCAAACTTCCGTCTGGCGCTTTCGGGGAATGTGATTTCCGGCAAGTCCGGCAAGCAGCGCATATAACCGATGGACAAATCCGGGCGCGTTTCAATTTGTTCCGCCAATTGCGCCGCATATTGCGCAAGCCGCATTCCATAATTGTTCATGCGCTCGAACTCATCCCCGCCTTCGCCGACTGCGGGGGATTGATCGCCTTCCGCGCCGTTAAGATACAGCGCCACACATTTTGGAAAGGCGCGTTCCAATTCTCGCTGTAAGACACCCGGCCACTCGGCGGAAATCCTCATGTTTTCTGCGCCCAAGATGGTGGGATGCGCCGCAAAATGAACCGCCAGCGCGAGACATTCGCCGTTCATGTCGTCAAAACGCACAACGGAAAGTTTCGGTTCCACATTGGGTGTTTCTCCGTTGGCGTTCCGTTGCTCCGTGTTGTAGCGCCAGCGGCGGTTGCGCGTGAACCCGTCCAAATTTTTGGCGGCATAACCAACTCGCGCCGGGATGGTCGCAGCCGCCGCCCGGCGTATGGCTTGGGCAATCGCGGAAGTCATTATGTCAACAATTGCGGGATCATATTTGCCGAATTGCATCTGCCAGAATTTTTCAGGGTACATGGACGGCCCGGCGTGGGTGTGCGACGCCGCGACAAAAATGTTGTCAAGGTTCATGCCCAGGTCGGCGGTTTTTTCGACTATCTGCTTCTTGAATTCCGGCGTGGAAGAGCGTAAATCAACGGCAATCAACGCCATGTGTCTGTTCTTATCATTCAAATACAATACTTTTGCGCGAAGCGGATCATGGATACCCGTCGCCGGACGTCCCAGTCGCGCGCCATATCCGGCCAGAGGCACCCTGAAAGTGGTTACGTCCGGCGTAATATCGGCTGTGCCCAAGCCTATTTCCAAGGCTTCCGAACTCGTCAGGGCTGCAAACAAGAATCCCGCAAGAAACAGCAGGCAGTTGCCGACAAATTTAGAAAAAGCGCGTTGCATCATTATATTTCTCCTTTCAGGAGGGCGACAATTGCTCGTTGCCGTTGCGGACGGCGCAGGCGACTTTATGTCCCGGGAACGCCTCCGTCAGATGCTGTGTTTCAACGGCGCACCGTTCTTCCGCGCACTCGCACCGCGGGTGGAATGGGCACCCAAGCGGCGGGTTAATGGGGCTTGGCGGTTCTCCTTTGGGAAGTCGGCGTATCTTGTGTTGTCGCGGGTCGGGTTGGGGCGCAGCGCCGAGCAAGGCGTTTGTGTAGGGATGAATGGGATTTGAAAAAAGCCGGTCCGCCGGAGCAATTTCAACAATACGCCCAAGATACATCACCGCAACCTGTTCGGAAATATGGCGCACAACATCCAGGTTGTGACCGATAAACAAGTAGGTCAACCCGAGAGTATCACGCAGTTCCTGAAGCAGGTTGAGAATCTGCGCCTGAATGGAAACGTCAAGCGCCGACACCGGCTCATCGGCGACAATAAAATCAGGCTCCACCGCCAGCGCCCGCGCAATGCCGATCCGTTGACGCTGCCCCCCGCTGAATTCATGGGGATAGCGGTCTGCGGCGGACGCGGCGAGACCCACCCTGTCCAGCAAAGACGCAATCCGCGCAGGGGTTTCTTTTCCACGGGCAAGCCCGTGAAACC
>DSBB01000085.1 GCA_011046175.1 Candidatus Hydrogenedentota bacterium
CCCAAGGCCCATTCTTGCGATTGCGCGGCGCGAGGGCATTGAGATTACGGCGTAGCGCGGCTGCGGCGGCAATACCGGGAAACAACCGCCCGTTGGGCGTCAGGGAGAAGGAAGCATGGGAATGAAGAAACTGAATGTCGGACTGATTGGCTACGGTTTCATGGGACGCGCGCATTCCAACGCATACCTCAAGGTGAACCGCTTTTTTGACCTGGGCTATCAGCCCGTGTTGAAGGCAGCCTGCGCGCGCAAGGCGGACAAAATCCAGGCCTTTGCGGATAACTGGGGCTGGGAAAGCGTCGAAACCGACTGGCGCCGCTTGATCGAGCGCAAGGACATTGACGTCATTGACATCGGATCGCCCAATGACACCCACCGCGAGATCGCCATTGCCGCGGCCGAGGCGGGCAAGATGGTGCTTTGCGAAAAGCCGCTCGCCATGAATGCCGTCGAGGGCCGCGAGATGACCGAAGCCGTCGAGAAGGCCGGCGTCGCCAACATGGTCTGGTTCAACTATCGGCGGGTGCCCGCCATATCGCTGGCAAAACAACTCATTGACGAAGGCCGCATCGGCCGCGTCTTCCATTACCGCGCGAAGTACCTGCAGGACTGGACCATCAGCCCAGACCTGCCGCAGGGCGGCGCGGGTCTTTGGCGGCTCGATATAGACGTTGCGGGCAGCGGCGTCACCGGCGATTTGCTCGCGCATTCCATTGACACGGCGATCTGGCTCATCGGCGGCGTGGACAAGGTCTCCGCAATGACGGAGACCTTCATCAAGGAGCGCCCGCTTCAGGATGATCCCTCCAAACGCAAGCCGGTCGGTATTGACGACGCGTGCGCTTTTCTCGCGCGCTTCAAGAACGGCGCGCTGGCCACCTTCGAGTCCACGCGCTACGCCCGCGGCCGCAAGAACCAGAACACCTTCGAGGTCAACGGCGAGCGGGGTTCAATCTATTTTGACCTGGAAGACGCGCACCAACTGCAATACTACAACCACAGCGATGATTCGCATGTCCACGGCTGGCGCACGATTCTTGTCACCGATTCCGATCATCCCTACATGAAGCACTGGTGGGTGCCCGGCTGCGTCATCGGCTACGAGCACACCTTCATCAATGCGCTCGCGGATTTTCTTAAGGGGCTTGAAACCGGCGAACCCGCCCGGCCCAATTTCCGTGACGCGCTCGAAACCCAGTGCGTGTGCGACGCCGTGCTCCATTCCGCCAGGACCGGCGCATGGGAGAGCATCGCGTAAGTGGCCGTTCAGCCGAACGGCGTAAGATGTCCCTTGCTTGTTCGCGTAATTAAGGAGAGCATGCCATGAGTCTATTCAATGGAAGAATCCGGATGACACTTCTGTTGATTGCGGCGCTTTGCGCGGCGCTTAGTCCTGTGGGGGCGGAGGATGCCGGCGCGCGCGACGCGCAAGTTCATTTTCGCCTCAATTCCCCGTATGATTTCGGCGCGCACCAGCACAAGGTGCAACTCCATGCGCATACGACAAATTCCGACGGTGATCACCCCGGCGAATGGCTCATGCAGGCTTATGAGAAACTGGGATACGCGGCTGTCGCCATTACGGACCATGACTACCGGCGTTACTCGGCAAGCCTGGCTGATCCCAAAGGACATAAAATCATACACATTCCCGGCGTCGAGTATTCCGGCGATAACAGAGAGCGCAGTTGGAACCACATGATCGGCATCAACATCCAAACAATCCATCATGCTGATGGAACAGGGGCCAGGCAGGCGCAAATCGAACAGGCGAAGCAGGAAGGCGGCTTGACCTATTTGTGCCATCCCTACGACGAGAGCATTCACCCACGCGGCTGGAATGACCAGGATGTCAAGGAGATGGTGCACGGATTTACAGGCATCGAGATACACAACGGCGCTTCGTATCATGATCCGGGCGGACGCGACTACCCTTACAAAGTGGACCTTGCCTAGACGACAGGAAAACGCATCAATGTGATAGCCGTGGACGATTTTCACCGGAACCCCTCGGAAACCATGGACCGCGGATTTGTTGTAATCAACAGCGATCAGGACGCCTCCGCGATACGCCTTGCCGATATTATTGCGGCGTTGGCGACCGGCAACTATTTTGCCGCCGGAAGGGTGAGCACGGCGCATCCCGCGCCGCCGCGTTTCACGGACATCACGGTGGACGGGCATACAATAACGGTGAAAACGGACAAAGAAACGGATATCGAATTCATTACGGGCCGATGCAACTACTATAAGGAAGGGCCGAAGTACGCCCACAAAGATGGGGGGGTGACGTCGGCGCAATATACGGCGTCGTTTGACGACCAGTATGTCCGCATCAAGGCCATATATATGGAGAACGGCCGGGAATCCTACGCGTGGAGCAATCCCATCTACTGCGAACCGGCGCCGATTGCCGATTCGCGCTGAGAAGTGATGCAGACGCGGTGAAAAATCGGGAGGCCCTCAAAGACCGGAGTCTCCCAAGAGAAACGATTACTACAACAGGCAGCATCGGCGTCATGCGTTTACGGACAGAATCTATTTCAACGATCGTCCTGATTTTGTCAAATATAGTCCCACTATGGGGAGTATTATTCTGGGGGTGGGATATATTTGCGCTTATGCTGCTATTCTGGCTGGAGAATGTTGTCATTGGCATCTTCAATGTGGGCAGGATGGCGACGGCGCCTCCTTACACGGTCAGCGTCACCACCTATCAATGCTTCCTGATTCCCTTTTTTGTGGTTCATTACGGTATCTTCACCCTGGTCCATGGCGTGTTTGTCTTTGTCCTGTTTTTGCCAAAGACTGCCGCCCTGGGCACGTCCAGCGGTAGCGCTCCACCGACACCGACGGGATTCCTGACCGCCGTTCTGGACTGTATCCCGCCGATGGTTCCTCTCGCCCTGCTCGCCATCATCCTGAGCCATGGGGCGTCATTTTTCCTGAACTTTCTCTGGCGCGGGGAGAGGTTTCTGACGGATCTGGACACGCTGATGATGGCGCCGTACCGGCGCGTGGTCCTGCTGTATCTGACGCTGCTTGCCGGAAGTTTCATTGTTATCGGCCTGGGTACGCAGAAACCCAGTATCGCAGTATTTGTCCTGTTGAAGATCATGATAGACGTGATGGCGCACCTGGCTGAGCGTAATCGCTATGCGAGCAAGAAGATCGCCGCGGACGGAGAAGCGGGAACGAACAATGCCGCTCCTGTCTGATCGCGCCTGCCCGCAGGCGCGTTGCCCGGTTACGCCGCAGCATGTGTGGCGTCTGCATTCGTGGCCATTCAGGAAAAAACATGTAGTTCTTTGGACTGCGGTGGCAAGCCACCGCAGTCCAAAGTAGCATCATCTTTAGATTTGATTCGGATGGCTGGCGTATTTCCTATTTTGGGCAACATTGAAACGGGACCAAGATTATCTGAACAAACGAAGAAGCATTACGCCATTCGGCCAAAGAGTGACGTTTTTTTAATAGGCCTGTGCGCTCTGGGTTTCTTGCAAAATCGCGGCCATATCCACATAATAGGCGTAGCGGGCGTAGTGCTCAGTGATTGGATTCCGCTCATTTCTCAACCGCCGCAGACACGGGTTTCGGAGGGAAAAATCCCCCGCCGAGACCAACGCTGGGGCGCAAGCGCGCATGCGGCGCGTTTCCTGGTCGGATAACGTTCCCTGCGTTGAAATATGGGAGACGCATTATGAAAATCCATGCCAAGCGATTCGGCATGCGGGGCATCCGGCGGACAGGCGCGACGGCCTGCGTCCTGTTGGCGTTGGTCTTTGGCGCCATTGCAGGGGCCGGCTGTGCGGCGTTCGCGCAGGGGGCGCGGGCGAAAGCCGAGGCCCTGGACTGGCCGATGTGGCGCTATGACGCGGCGCGGAGCGCCAATACACCGCTGGCGCTCAAGGAGAAACTGCATCTGCAGTGGGTGCGCGAACTTCCGGAACCCAAGCGCGCCTGGCCGCACCAGTGGGACCACAGGGGCAAATTGGAATTCGACGTGTCTTATTCGCCGGTGGTGAAGGGCGAGCGCATTTTTGTGCCCGGCATGGTTACGGACAGCCTGTCCGCGTACAGCATCGAAGACGGTGCGGAATTGTGGCGTTTCTACGCGGACGGCCCGGTGCGCCTGGCGCCCGTGGCATGGGAAGACAAGGTCTATTTCGTTTCCGACGACAGTCATCTTTACTGCTTGGACGCCGCCACCGGGAATCTGGTGTGGAAGTTCCGGGGTGGCCCGGCAGACCAATGGCTGTTGGGGAATGAACGCATCATCAGTTTCTGGGCGGCGCGCGGCGCGCCGGTGGTCCTGGACGGCATTATCTATTTTGCCGCCGGCTTGTGGCCCATGCATGGCGTGTTCATCTATGCGCTGGATGCGACAACCGGCGAGATCGTGTGGCTGAACGACACCACAGGGTCGGACTTTGTTGATTTCCCGCACGGCGGTGCGGAGGGATACGGCAGTCTCGCGCCGCAGGGCTACCTCGCCGCTTCAGAAGATGTGCTGGTGGTGGCGGGCGGCCGAACGCCGCCCGCGTTTCTGAACCGGCACACGGGTGAAGTCGTGGACCTGCAACTGCGCGGACCGAAGGGCAGCGGCAACTATGCAGTCACTGCCGACGGCAAGGACGCCAGACGCAATGAAACGCTGGCCGCGCACGTGGCCGCGCTGGCGGAGGAACTGGACGGCGAGGCGTTCAACGAACTGGCCGCACACAGGCGACTCTTTGTCACCACGGTGAAGGGCACGCTGTATTGTTTTGGGCCGAAATCGGTGAAACCGGTTCGCCACCCCTATGCGCCGGCGCCCCTGGCGCCGCGAAGCGCGGCATGGGCCAAACCCGCCCAGGATATTCTCGATGACTTGGGCGAGCGGGAAGGGTATGCGCTCCTGCTTGGGGCGGGGTCCGGCGATCTCTTGCGGGAACTGCTGACGCGCAGCGAATTGCACATCGTCGTGGTCGAAAAGGAAGCGGCAAAGGTTCGGGAATTGCGGGACGAGATTGCCGGGGCGGGCCTGTATGGACGGCGCGCGGCGGTGATTCATGCCGCCCCCGCAGACTTCCGCGTGCAGCCGTATCTGTTCAGCGTGATCGCGAGCGAGGATGCCGGCGCGGCGGGCATCGCGCCGGATCAGGAGGTCCTTGGCAACATCCTCGACCGGATGCGGCCTTACGGCGGCGTGGCATATTTTGGCGCGTCTTCCGGCAATCTGGAGGCCATGCGGCAGGTGGCCGAGGCGGCGGCGGTGGACCAGGTCTCGGTCGCAATACGCGGCGATGCCCTGTTCGCGCGCCGCGCCGGACCCCTAACCGGCGCCGGTTCATGGTCGCATCAGTATCACGATTCCGCCAATACGCTTGTATCCGAAGAGGAACGCGTGCGCCTGCCGCTGGGGATCTTGTGGTTCGGCGGCCCCAACAACCATAACATTCTGCCGCGCCATGCGGGCGGACCCAGGCCGCACGTGGCCGCAGGGCGCGTGGTCTATCTCGGCGTGGAAACCGTTGGCGCCCGTTGTGTCTATACCGGCCGTCAATTGTGGGTGCGGGAATTTCCGGGCATCGGCCATCCCTTCACGAACCTTGAATTGGAGGAAAAATGGCAGAAGGGCGAAAGCGTCTATATGACCAACATCCCCGGCGTCGCCTATATTGGAAGCCCCTTCGCGACACTGGCGGACAGCATATATCTCCGCTACGAAGGCCGCATTCTGCGGTTGGACCCCAAGAATGGCGCAACATTGAATGAATTCTCGCTGCCGGGAACGCCGACCAGCGTATTGTACGGGGATGACGCCCCCGACTGGGGCCATGTCAGCGTGTGGGAGGATTTGCTGATCACCACGGCCGAGCCGCACCTGTTCGAAGACCAGGAACTGGGCTGGCTGGACAGTTACAGCGGCACGTCAAGCAAGCGCGTGGCGGTGTTGAACCGGTTCACGGGCGTGGTGCTGTGGGAACGCGAAGCCCATATCGGTTTTCGGCACAATGCCATTGTTACAGAGGCCGGGCGGGTCTTCGTGATTGACGGGCTTTCGGAAAATGGCTTGGCCCACCTGGCGCGGCGGGGCCGTGTGCCGGAAGAGCGCCCGAAAATCATGGCGCTGGATGCGCGCAGCGGCGCAGTGCTGTGGCAATCGGACAGCGATGTGTTCGGCACGTTTTTGCTTTACAGCAAAAACCACGACATTCTCATCGAGGGCGGCAGCCGGGACATGCGCCGGCCATTCGAGGATGAACCGGGGCAAATGGCCGCGCGACGCGGCGCCACCGGCGAACTGTTGTGGGAACGCGGGGGCAGTTTCACCCTGCCGGGCGCGGTGCGCGGCGACATGCTCATTCCGGGGCGACCGGGCGTCGCGCGGAATCTGCTGACCGGCGAGGACTGGAAACGGGAGCAGCCCCATACAGGCGAAAGCAGCCCGTGGGCATTCGCCCGCGCGTATGGATGCAACACGCTCAATGCCAGCAACCACCTGCTGCTTTTCCGCACGGGGTCGGCGGGGTATTTTGATTTGGAGCATGACTCCGGCACCGGCAACATCAGCGGGATCAAATCCGGATGCACCGTCAACCTGGTCCCCGCCGACGGCGTGCTAACCGTGCTCGATTACACCCGCACCTGCACGTGCAGTTACCATCACCAGACTTCACTGGCGCTGATTCGCATGCCGGACGATCCGAACATCGAGG
>DSBB01000337.1 GCA_011046175.1 Candidatus Hydrogenedentota bacterium
CCCGTGCATGGCAAATGGTTCTGACGCGCGACAACCTTGCGGAGTGCTGCATGAAAACAGCGACCACAAATAGGGCGGCGGGGATGGACAACGCGCGGTTTGCCGGCGCGTTCGCCTGTGTGCTGTTGTTCTTTTTCGTTTCCGGTTCCTGCGGCCTCATTTATCAGGTCGTATGGACGCGCCAACTGGCGTTGCTTTTCGGCACCGCGGCATACGCCGTCAGTGCGGTGCTCACCGTCTTCTTTGTAGGACTGGGCGCGGGGAGCTTGTTGGGAGGCAAACTGGCGGATAGTACCCGCCGTCCCCTGTGGTGGTATGGAATCTTTGAAATTGTCATAGGCGTGTGGGCGTGTTTGCTTATTGTGATGTTGCCCAGAGTCGAGCCCCTTGTGCCCGCCTGCCTGCGCTACTTTGATTTTTCGCGCGCCACAGGCGTCGCGTTGCGCGCCGGGATGACGTTGGCGCTGCTATGCATACCGGTAACACTTATGGGAACAACGCTGCCGCTGCTTTCGCGATTTGCGGCGGGCGGCGGCAACGCCTTCGGACGGCGCATGGGTGTGCTCTACGCCGCCAACACCTTTGGAGCGGTTGCGGGCTGTTTTGTTACGGGCTTCGTATTGATTGCGGCCTTGGGTTACACCCGGGCGATACTGGTCGGCTTTGCATTGAACCTGGCGGCGGGACTGGGCGCCGTCATGGTCTCCCTGCTCCGTGAACCGCGCGCAGGTGATGTGGACATCCCGTCGCCGGACGGCGCCGACGCCGATACGCCGCGGCGCGCGATTGCGTACGAAGACGGACAAATGGGAAAAGCGCTGCTCTTGGCAACGGCGGTGTGCGGGTTCAGCGGTCTTGCGCTCGAGGTAATTTGGACCCGCCTGCTGGCCATTGTTTTTCTGGGCACGACCTACGCCTTTACCACCATGTTGACAGCGTTTCTCTGCGGCATTGCCGCGGGCAGCGCCTGCGCATCGCTGTTAGCGGACAGGTTGCGCGGCAGAACCTTTTTTATCGGCGGCGCATTGATGCTGCTCGGAGTATGCGTGCTGGTGATGACCGCCTGGACCGCTACGCTGCCCGAACGTTTTATTGAGATGAGCCGGGCCGCGCGCGCCGACTGGACGGCTGTCACCAAGGGAACGTTCACACTGTCTTTTCTGACGCTTTTCCCAATGACTTTTTTGTTTGGTTTTGTGTTCCCGCTGATCCTCCGCGCTTACAGCGATGTAGACGCGCATACAGGCAGAAACGTGGGGCGCGTGTATGGCGCGAACACGCTGGGCGGCGTGCTCGGGGCGATTGCGGGCGGCTTTTTCCTGTTGCCCTGGCTGGGGGCGCACCGGGGCATCCTGGCGATTGCGCTGCTGTTGTTTTCCATGGGCGTCTGGCTGCTGTGGCGCTGCCGCGGCACGGGAGCAAATATGAAAAGGGCGGCGGCGGTTTCACTGTTTATTGCCTTCGGGGCGGCATGGAACATCGCGCCGCAGGATGTGAGCCGGGCGCTCAACGTCGGCTATGTCCCCGCCGACCATCGGGTCCTGTTTTTTCGTGAAGGCGTTGAAGGCACCGTCGTTGTCTCCGAACCGGAAACCGCAACGGCGGGCGAGGACCGGGTGTTATGGATCAACCGCGTACAGGCGACCACCTCCATCGAACGCGGCGTGAAAATGAACCGCCTGCAGGGAGCGCTGCCGCTTCTGTTCGAGCGCGATTACCCTGACGTATTGTTTATGTGCTTTGGCTCCGGAATCACCTGCGGCACCTTGGCGCTGTATGATTTCAATGTGATTGACGCCGTGGAAATTTCGCCGGAAGTGCTCGAGGCGGCGCCCTTTTTTGCCCGGGATAATCTTGATGTGCTGGACAATCCCAAGGTGCGTTTACATGTGGATGATGGCCGCAACTATCTGCTCCGCACGGATACATTGTATGACGTAATCACCTTTGAACCCATGCCGCTTGCGCTGGCGGGCGTGTCCACCTTCTATACGCGCGAATATTACACTCTCTGTTTGAATCGCCTGAAGCCGGGCGGCATGGCGTCGCAGTGGATTCCGCTGCACAGCAACGCCCCGGATGTGGTGCGTGATCTGGCGCGCACGTTTACGGACGTATTTCCAGAGTATTGCGCCTTTTTTGTTAATGCCGACTTGTTTCTTGTCGGTTCGGACGCGCCCCTGCGCATGCATTACGCGCGCGCAAAACAACGGCTTGACACACCCGCCTTGCGCGCGGCGTTGGACGCTGCGGGGCTGGGCGACATAATCGAGGTGTTGTCATGTTATTTGCTCGACAAGGACGGACTTGACGCCTTTGTCGCGGGTGCGGACGTTATGTCTGACGACCGACCCTGGGCGGAATTCATTGCGCCACGGCTTGTGTATTCGCGCCTTGTACCGGAATCATTGCGTCTTTTGTTGCCGCACATGGCAAATCCGGCGGAGGCGGTGTTGCGTGAAAGCATCGCGCCCGATGCCCGGGATGCGCTCGAACGGCGCAGCCGGTCACGCCGGCAAGACCTGACGGCGCTGCAAAAATATTATGGCGGTTTTATGCTGGATGACAACGCCGCCGACGGATTTATCGCCTCTCTTGAAATAGACCCTGACAACCTGAACGCGCAGTATTACTTGAAAGAGATTGTCGTCGCCCAAGGCGAACGCCTATTGCGCTGGGGAGAAGACGCGCGCGCAGCCGCGCTGCTTGAACGCGCGCTGCAATTCCTGCCGGAAAATACGAAATTGCAGGCAATGTTGAAAAAAGCCGAACAGGAACGCAAATAAAACGGGGACGGCGGCCATTACCGCCTGCGCCGCCCGAGAAATCAGCGAGCCCGTTTTCGGGTTGCGGCAAGGCCGGCCACGCCCAGAACAACGGCCATTCCAACCAGCGCGGCAACTCCCGCCGCGGGCAGCGCCTCGCCGACAATAAGGGTGATTTCCGGCGATTGCGCGACGCTCAGATCAAAATCGTCAAGCGCTTCACAAACATAATTGCCGGCGTCCGCCAGTTCAAGCGGATCAAACACAAGCGTTTCATAAGTCTCGCCAACCAGCTCTTAAAGGGATTTCCCCGAACTTACCCGGTACCACTGGTACGTTACCAGGCCATTGTTGTTCTGCGGCGCAACCGTCAACTCGACCCGGTAGCCCTGCGCCGCGACGGTGGGATTCAAGCCCTCGTAATGCAACGCGAAGGAACTTCCGATTTCGCCGCCGCCGAGCCCGTCCGCCGCGGTAACGCCTTTGAAGGCCGCCCCCACCATGGCCCACGGCGAATCAGCGTCCGCGGTAATTTGCAGATTCACCGTTTCAACAGGCTCGGTTTCAACAACGCGGCAGATGGATGCGTGCATGATGTTTTCCGGCGGCTGCGTTGTCTCGTATAGCAAATTCTGCCCGGTTCCCACGGAAAGCACCGCAAGCCCGTCCCGGCACGTGTCGGCGCCGATGACTATCCACTCGGCGGGCGCCGCAGTGACGTCACCGGAGGTATGCGCGGCGGTTACGCCGCCGCTGGTATTGCTTTTGGGAACCGTGCCACGGGGCTTGATTTGGTCTATGTTTTCCACAACCGCCCATCCCACAACGCCTCCGGCGTTATCCGTGTCGGCAAAGGTTACCGTAACGCTCGCGCTTTGCGCTGTTGCCGACCCGCCTATGGGAAGAAACCACAGCGACGCGCCCGCCCTGCCCGTGTCCCAGTCGGGGGATATGCGTTCTCTCGCCTTGGTCATGGGAACAGCGCCCGCGCCGCCAATGTCGCACGAAACCGACGCGGGCAATATCTTTTCAGGATTACCCGAATTGTCGCGCGCGCCCGTGGTTACCACAAGAAGACGGTCCTCGCCGGCAGGCGCGTCAAACACCAGTGTGAAATCCAGGAACGGTTCGGAATCGCCCACCCCGCCTGCGCCAGAATCCAGTAACGCAGGCGGCTTGATTTCCTCTATGCGGACGTTGTCGAAAAGCAACGCGGCGTCTCCCCCCGTTGCGGATTCCGAAGATATCTCCAGTTGCGAGCCCTGCGCCGCACTGTAGACAAATACCGGCACGGTAATTTCAACAAAGCCGTAAGGGTCAAAGTCCTGCGCCGAATACAGAACATCGCTGCCAAGGCGGATTTCAAAATTTACGGGATCGGTGTTGGCGCGCGCGCGGGCGTTCAATTTTATCTTGTACATGCCGCCCTCTTCCCAGCCCGCAATGTCCTGTCGAAGCGTGCCGGTTGATTGAATAAAGGCAAAATAGAAGCCATGCGGCGCCCCGCCGCTTTCTAAACCAAAACCGCCGTCATCCGCGTGCGCAATGCCGCAACCGCCCTCATAGCTCCAGCCGGGAGGCGTTCCAAGGGCGGTAAAATAACCGGGCCAGTGATCCTCCCATGCGCCCGTCCAATATTCCTCTTCAAAACTGTGGTTGACCACCGTGGGTTGCGCTATCGCCGCAACGCTGAAAACCATCAGTACGCACACGACAAACGTCTTCAACAAGGATCGTAAACAAGACATGGGCAAGGCTCCTTTAAGGGTATAATTACCACTATTAACATCCCTTAGGAAGTATACCCTGCATTTATGGAAATGTCAAGATAAAATTGGAATCATCGAAAGTCGGCGCACAGGGATTTGAACCGCAGCGCCACGTAACACCGCCGGCAGTTCCCAGAGGACGCTGGCCCCTGCGCCGGTTACTCGTTAAAACGTGCCGGCAAGCGCTCGCGGGAATGAGCGGGCGCTCTTACAGCGCCCTGATGGACGCGGCATCAAGGTATGCTTGAGCCTCACAATTCGAGAAGGGGTACGTTCACGTAGCGCCGAAGGGAAAAGCATGATGTCCCGGAACCCCCGCAAATGCCGGACAGACACGGGCGATTATGGACGGAATACCTTCAATGCGACTTCGGCGATATCCCGGTAGTCCTTGGCGTTTCCGGAACAAAGAACCTTGTCGTTTTCAACGGTCGTGGCTGCGATCAGAGCGTCAGGCACGCCAAGATGTGACTTCAAGCCGTATTCCTCAAGATAGATCGAGGCGCGGTGGCCGATGTTCTCCGAGAGCGGCACGATTTGGAAGCCAAGGTCGGCAAGAAAGGCCTTCGTCAGTCGCAAGTCCTTTTTATCGCGGGCGCCGTGCAGCAATTCCATGTAACTCACAACCGATATCTCAAGCGATTCGGCGCGATCAATTGCCGTTGTTGCACGTCTGTTTCCCCGTAGCGCCCAGACAATCACGTCGGTATCAAAGACCATCAAAGCGACCCTTCCGCATTTCACGGACATACGCCGAGGGATTGGCCATATCGTCACGGTTCGCCCACATGCCGAACGCCTCATGCGCGGCGGCGCGGGACCGTTTGCTGTTACCGATGGGCTCAATACGGGCTACCGACTTGCCCCGCCGGGTCAACGTTACAACTTCATTGCGCTCGATGGCCTCAAGGATTTTCTTGGGGTTGCGGCGCATATCCAAGATGGTTGCTTCCATGTCTCAAGGCTCCTTCTTAGTGCTCACATGCAGTATGCACTAACAAAGACTCACAAGTCAAGGGAGGGCCAGAATCCGGCGCGTCCTGCCAAAACGCGAAAATGAGGTGGTGTCTTGTCCGCCCTGATGTGTCGTAATAATGTTTGGCGGTTTCTTTGCGCAAGTCGCACTTGCGCTATAAATGTGTCTGCCTCAGAGGAATCAATATGGTTGCGGTTTATGCCTAACAAGAAAATGCCAAAATAAAATCGTAATCATCAAAAGTCGGCGCACAGGGATTTGAAGCGGAGGAGGTGTTCCGCAGGAGTGGCGCAGGAAACGCACCCGCAGCCCCAGACGAAGTTGTGCATGCCCCGTGATTTTTCGGCGAGGCGGTCGAGCATCCGCTGAACCCCGTCCCAGTCGCCCCGTTCAATCATTTTCGGGTCAACGCAGCCCCGGACAATGACGCCCGCGCCGTTGAATTTTTCGCGCAACACGGCAAAGTCGGCCAGATAGTCCACCGCCACCAGCGAAACGCCCATGTCGAGAAACAGGTCGCCGAGGAGCGTCACATTGCCGCCCATGATGACGGCGGGCGGCGGCGTGGCGTATGCCCTTTTGACGGCCTGCACGATACGCTTGTTGTACGGCGCGACATAATCCCGGAAAATATCGGCGGTAATCTGGGGGATGGGCGCGATGATCCAGTAGAAGGGCGTGCCGAACAGCCACATCCACGACACCCATATCCCCGACGCGCCGCGGCTGGCGGTGCGGCTCAACGTCGCGCCCACCTGACGTATCGGTGGCATGTCTATCTGCTTGCCCGACAACAACGCGTCCACTGTCAGCAATTGCCGCCGCGGATACTTCTTGCCCCACAATTCCGACTCATAAAACCCCGCCGTCACCGACTCCGTCTGCATCGGTTTCGTGGGCGGCTCCATCGAAATCAACTTATCACAGCGGCGGCAGTCCCAGTTCCTTCAGGAAACCGTTGTGTGTGTTGGCGGCTTCTGCGATGCGCTTGTTGATCGCGGCCAAGTTCTTGTGTACTGCCGCCAAATCCACTTCCGGCTCGGATTCAGCCGTACTGACTTAATGGGAGATGTTGAGGTTGTAATCGTTCTTCTCAATCTCCGCCAGTCTGACCCGTCGCGCGTACCGTTCCTCTGCCTTTCGGTAGTGATAGGTGTCCACAATC
>DSBB01000496.1 GCA_011046175.1 Candidatus Hydrogenedentota bacterium
AAGGAATACGGCATTAGATGCATTGTGGCGAACAGACCCTGCTATCAGGACAGAAAAGTGCTGCGCGACCATACCGCAGGACAACGGCTGCCCCTGTCCGAACTGACGGGCGCGCGTCTGCTTTGTGTGCCCCTGCACCCGGCCATGAGTGACGCAGACAACGAATACATTTGCGCCGCCTTAACGGAATCTGTGATGGCATCGCGCGATGCATAATACCGCCCCTCGCACGGTCTTTGATGCTGTATGTCGCTCTGCAAAAGGAACAAATTATATAACGGTGGTGTTACAGGGTGGTATAATACACATGGACACCATAGGCAAACGCATCTCTTCATGCAAAGCCTGATGTTTTGCTTTCGTGTAATACGCATGAACGCCATTAGACAGACGCATCTAATGAGGGCGTTGCCCCCAATCCGGAACCGGGTGGGTGACACAACGTTCCCTGTCATTCCCGCGAAAGCTGGAATCCACGAGCGTCCGCCAGTTCACGCGCCGTATCACTAGATTCCCGCTTTCGCGGGAATGACGGAGTGTGTTGTCTGGCAGCATTTGTGATTGTTGGGTATTTTGATGCATTTGCCCATAGTGATGAACAACATTTGCAATGGAGATAAAATGAAGTCGGAAGTCAGTTCAAAGCATTATTCAGTATTGGAGGAAATTGCCAACAGCGTAACCCACGGCATCGGCGCGGGGCTCAGCGTTGCCGGATTGGTTTGGCTGATACTGCGCGCGGTGCGTATTGGCGACGCCTTCAGTATCGTCTCCGTTATTGTTTTCGGCGCCTCCCTCACCCTGCTGTATATCGCCTCCACGCTTTATCATGCGTTGCCCTGGCAGAAAATCAAACTTCTTTTCCGGAAATTTGATCACTGCGCCATCTATTGGCTTATAGCGGGCACTTACACCCCCTTTCTGCTGGTTTCAATGCGCGGCACCGTGGGCTGGACGTTGTTCGGCGTCTTGTGGGGAATTGCCATTGTGGGCACTGCGTTCAAACTGTTCTTTATCGGTCGTTTCGACAGGCTTTCCACCGCCATGTATGTGGTCATGGGCTGGACGGCTCTGGTCGCCATCAAACCGGCCATTGCCTACATCCCCGGACCGGCGCTTTTCATGATGTTTATCGGCGGGCTTGCCTACACATTCGGCGTGTTCTTTTATCTTAACAACCGCATTCCCTTTAATCATGCCATTTGGCATTGTTTCGTCATGGCCGGCAGCACGGTTCATTTTTTTGCCATTATCTTTTACGTCTTGGCGATGCCCGTGGGATAATCAAAAACGCGCCTCCTACACAAAGAAGGGGTTGTGATTCTTTTCTATGGCGACCGTGCTCGATGGGCCGTGGCCTGTGTGGACAAGGCATTCGTCGGGGAGCGTGAAGATGTGTTTGCGTATGGCGTCTATTTCAGTGGCTTTATTATGCAGGTTTGTCGTGCCGCCGATACTGCCGGAAAACAGCGCGTCCCCTGTGAATGCCATGGATGGAAATACCAGACCAATTTCTTCGGGCGTGTGGCCGGGAAGTTCCACAACGCGGGCCTGTATGGCGCCGAGCGTGATGACGCTGCCATGAGTGACTTGTTGCGCCGAAACACCGTCCACGTCGGCGACGCCCGCGAATACGGTCGGCTTATAAGCGCGCGCGATTTCGGCGAGTCCGCCGGTATGGTCATAATGGGCGTGGGTGATAAACACTGATTCAAGGGTCAGGTTGCGGCGTTCCAGAAATGCCGGAATGCGCGCGTCGTATGCGGCGGCGTCAATAAGCATGGCCTTGCGCGTTTCAGGACACGCTACAACGAACATGTTGGCTTCATTGACTTCGGGGACGAGGAAATGGGCAAAAATCACCGGCGCATTCCTTCCAGATTTGCGTTCTCAAAATTGGCCTGGCCGGTTGCGTCCGTCAGGTCGGCATTGCGTAAGTTGGCGCGTCTGAATATGGCGCGGTCAATCTTCGCGTGTACAAGTGTTGCTTCTTCAAAATTGCCGTTTCCGGGACGGGAATAGTAAAAATCCGCGCCGGAAAAGTCGGCGCGCGCGGCGTTTGCGCCCACGAGATTGGCGCGTTTAAGGTTGGCATCGCGCAGCGAGGCATCCTGCAGGTTTGCGCCGCCAAGCACGGCCAGCTCGAGGTCGGCGCCATCCAGCGCAGCGCCCGACAGATTCGCCTCATCAAGAATAACGCCGCGCAATTGCGCGCCACGCAGGTTAGCATTGGAAAAGTCGGCCTTGGACAAGCGCGCTCCCGTCAAATCCGCGCCGGTCAGATCGCGTCCCGAATAATTGCCGCCCGCAACAAGTCCGCAGGCGTTTGCCGCGTCGCTGAGATATTCGATGTCGGGCGCGGTATTTCGCGAGGCGGTCATGTCAGAGTTCATCGGTTCCTTCAATTTTTTCCTCCAGCCAGTCGCCGAATACGGCCATCTCACGCACGCGGTCCTGAATCAGTTCCGGTGTCACTTCGTTCTTCATGATATTGTTTACCAGAATAAGATATTCCGCGTTGTTCCACGGTTGCAGGGCAAAGGCGGATTTGCAGGATTTGCGATTTAGTTTAAGGGCCCAGTGCTCGTAGTCTTTGTTGGATTTGCCGCACAAGGAGAAAATCCGGACCATATCGCGTCCGTCTCTGGATTTGCTGCGCATGATGAAAACGCGATGATGTCGGCCATTGGAAAGATTTACCGTGGCCACATAGCCGCCATCTTGGGGATGCACCTCGCATTCGCCTTTTACCGCGCACGATTGTGCCAGCTCGCGCAACGTGTATTCCTTCTTTTTCTCTTCCTTTTCCTGACGCAACAGCGCCTTTACTGATTGCAGATTGCTTTCAACCGCGATAAGCACGTCCATATCCCTGTCCTTCAAATGCGCTGACAAGGCGGTGACGGCTGCGTTTGCAATTTTCCCCAACGCTTCAGCCGCATCACGCCGGACTACCCATCCATTTTCGTAGTTGTCCAGCGTTTTTATTAATTCTCGTATTGAACCGTCCATACGCCACATCCTTTCTCGCCATAGTGTAAACGTATTCGCTTCATAATTCAAGGTTGAGACTGCGAGTCTTTTCCACTAAACACCTCGTTCCGGCGGACAAGAATCTCATCAGCGTCGTAACCAATCGCCAGCACTGCGGCGCATGCGTCCAACTTGGCATGTAAATACTCCAGCCACAATCCCAGAAAGAGCCAGAATGGCGCATACAGCAGGGTAATATGCCCGTGGAGATTCAAAGCATAATCGCCGTAATCCCATATACGCAAGCCCAGCGCCCGGAAGAGAGTGTCGTACAGGTACTCCACCAGAAAAATAAGCAACATATACACCAAGGCTCTCGCTAAAAAAGGGATACGCCGCTTTTTCAACCTCGCAGAGACAGGTCGTATGAAGACGCCCAGTAAACCATAAACAATGAGCATCCAAGGCGAACTGTGCCCGTGCATGTTCCAGTTGTCCTTGAAAAGTGAAAAGCCGGCGGTGAAAAACACCTCGATGAGCAAACCGAAACAGGCAAAAAGCGCAACCCTCACTGCCAGACGTTTCCACTGCATGAGCCGCTTTATCCCTTATTGACGTTCCCAACACATAGGATGAGCACTCTAGCGTATTGTTGGCATAAAAAGCAAATTGCAGTATGCTAATGTGGCGAAACCCGCGGGAACCTCCCGGAAATGGGTTCGGACGGTTCCGCCGTTCCACCCGCGGCGCAGCCGCAAAAATAATAATTCTTGCGTTCCCCGTCTTCGCGACGGGCGCAACAGAAATCCGGTGAAATATCCGGGCTAATTCAAAAATATATCGCCGTTGAGCGTTTCCAGGCGAACTGCATGCGACTCGTCATTAAGGCGTCCGAAAAACTCTTGAAAATCACGATTGATTGAGCCTGACAACGGCATGGAACTTTGCACGGCGCCATTTACGGCTTTAACGCTCAGCGCCGCGTTGGAGGAAGGGGCGAGAAATACATTCAGGTTGCCGTCTTCGACGAGAATATCGAAATCACCCTCAATAGGTTCGAGACACAATACGCGTACATCCCCGCTTTTGTGTCGAACATAGACGGCGCCGTGCGGCGCATCCACATACGTATGCCCCTCAACTGTGTTGGCGCGTATGTCCCCGTATACGTTTTCAATTGACAGTGAACCGTAATTTGTTTTGGCGTCAACAGGACCGGAGCAATCCCGAATTTTGACGTCACCTGCCTCGTTGGCCGCCTCAACAGCGCCTTTGACATGTTCTATTGTTATCTCTCCCTTTCGCTGGCTGATTAGCGCGCCCGCCCCCATGCCGTCAACAACGGTGAGTCCTTCTTCGGCATGGATACGGAGGGGCAATTCGCGCGGACATTGAATTCGCAAGTCAATCCTGTACGATTCGCAGTCAAATAACGTCATGTCCCGGGCTATGCGTGTTTCTATCTGAATGGCGTTTTCTTCTTTTCCGACAATTAATTCCAATGCATCCAGCGCGTCAAGCGCGGCGGAAGCCGAGGGTGTCCACGCAATTCGCGTTGCTTCCACAAGGACGCTGTCGGTGTCGGCGCCCTCGATCTGTATGTTGCCGGAAACGGCGGCGATATGTGCGAACGCCGCGTCGGCAATGGCGATGGATTCCCGGCGTGTGTCGGTGAAGGCCTTGTTTTCCCGGGTGGTTGAGGGGGTGCTGTCTGCGCTCTCGCCTTCGACGGCAATGATGATTTCGCTGAATGCGGCGCTAATGTCAATCTTTTGCCTTGACTCCGCGTTTGGGTGACGAACCACAATCTGCGTTCCCCGCAATGTCCGGGAAACATCCAGCGCTGACTCGAGTTTGCCGTATGCAATTACCGCGGAAAGGTCGGGATTGTCTTCGGGGGATAGCGCAAGCATGGCTTGGGCGCTGTCGCTGTTGAGGCAGAGATGCGTGTCCACCGCGATTTGCCGTATTACCACTTTCCCCCGAAAATGGTTTATGTCCACTTCTCCTTTAATGTCGGTGATATCCACGGACGCCCCTTGGAATTTGAAAGAGCCGCCTTGTCGCAAGCCTTCAATATGCACGGGGAAATCACCCTGCACCCGCGCGCGTGTTTTGCCTCGTATTTGCTTCAGGTCAAGTCCGCCGTACTGCACGTCAGCCACGACCATGCCGCCTATATCGTTAAGGTACACGTCGCCGAAGAAATTATCCACCGTCAATCCCGCGTCCCTCGGGATCAAAATGTTATAGTCAACTGAGAGAAACATCTGACCGCCGCTTTTCACTTCCGGATAAACGGTGCGACACTCCAAATAATTTTCGCCGTGGGATACGCGTATTTCAATAAGCTGCGCCAGCTGTTCGGCCAGCGGTTCTGATTCCGCGCCGGCTCTTATATCCGCTGTGACGCGGACAACCCGCTCATCCCATGTGTTGACCCGCACTTCGCCAAACTCATTGGACAGCGAGATCATGGACTGTTGTCCCATGGGATATTGCTCGTCAAAAGACCGGTGATGTTCGAATGCGGCGGCGGTTTCCCCCTGTAACGGGATACCGGGACCAATCAACTGTCCGGCTTGTTGTCCCACATAATCCATGCCCCGCGCTAGTCCTTTTATGCCTGCGTGGATGCGTTGTATGATTTCTGTCGAAGCGGCGCCGGATAATGCGTTGAAAAGCAGCAGAAAACAAAGAAGGCGACGCTGGTTGTTTGAAATGGGGAATCCAGTCGCCATGTTGAGCATCCGCGTTATAATTTTCGGTCGAGATACAGGTTTCTCAACCCCTCAATCTGCAATTCGACGCTGGTGACCATAACTTGATTGGCGCGGATGCAGCCGGGATTTCGCTCAAGCGCGGCAAGGGCGGCGCTCATATCATGGTTCACTAACTCGATGAGCCGGCGATGCCCCAATACATGCGGTGAAGCGGGGAGGTCCTGGTGCAGCGACACGGCGCCGGCAAGCGCATCCAGTGAGTCGCTATGGTTTTTTGGCGGCGCCTGTTCGGAATGTGCGCGGGATGCGGCTGCGGTGGCGTGAAGCGCGCCCGCGCTGTCAGGAGTGATGTCGCTCAATGCGTTGGCAAAAGAAAAATACGCCAACGCCGCCGTTGCGATTACGCCCGCCGCAATCTGCGCGAGTTTCATGAATGGGCTGTGAACGGCGTCTGTGTTACGGGGACGCTGCGAACGTTGTCGCCGCGCCTGAACAACGATACGCTGCGTCAACTCGTTGGAAGGCTCGGGAAGACGCGCCAATGCGGCAATCTCGAAGGAGGCGCGGATTTGCTTCACCTCCCGGGCGCAGGCGGGACAGTCGGCGACATGTGACGCCATCAGCGCCGAAACAGGCGCGTGACGGTCAACCAGCGACTCGGCAAACGCCACCAACTGCCGCTGTGTCGGGTGACCGATAACTGTCGGTTCCATACGCATTCTACAAACTCCAGGTATTACGTGATGTACTCGCGGAAACGTTCCAGATAGGGACGCAGGCCGCGTTCAGCGCGAACAACTCGTGATTTAATGGTTCCGACGGGGCAATCCGTTATTTCGGCGATTTCTTCGTACGACAAATCGAGGAAACGCCGAAGAACGAAGGCCTCGCGGTAGTGTTCGGGCAGATGTTTAAGCGCCTCATTAACGCCGTCCGAAATCTCGCCGCGCCTATAGG
>DSBB01000094.1 GCA_011046175.1 Candidatus Hydrogenedentota bacterium
GTGCTGTATCCGGCGCAGGGGGACGGCAGCGGCATGTTCGCGCTGCAGGCATTGCGGGCGGGCGCGCGTTTGGTCACGTCAAAATCAGGCGCCAATTTCGAGATGGCCGGCGCCATGCCCTTTTACTGCGAAGCGGACAATCCCGTGTCCATGCTGCAGGTGTTGCGCCGCATGCTCGATGAAACGCCGGCGGAACAGGAGAAGCGCCGGCAGATGGGACGCACACTGGTATTGGACTGCACTTGGGAACGATGCGCCGGGAAAATTGTTTCCGCGTTGAAACGCAGTTTGCTTTGATTTGGACTTTGCCTTTATGAACACGGTTCCATTCAGATTCGCTCGCGCGGACTATCCGCTGGCGCGGCACACCCGTTACCGCATCGGCGGCCCGGCGCGGCTTGCCCTGTTTCCGCCGACACGCGCTGATATGGAAGCGGCGCATCACTGGCTTCTCGACACGCAAACCCCGTTTATTGTGTTGGGCGGCGGCACAAACCTGCTTATAGATGATCGCGGCTATCCCGGCTGCGCCCTGTTCACCACCGGGCTTAGAGGCGTTACGGAGGCGGCTCGAGACCATTTCGCCGTGGGCGCGGGCGTGGCGCTTGCCGATTTGGTGCGACAGGTGATGCTTCCCAACAACTACCGGGGCGTGGGCGCGCTCACCGGCATACCGGGCACCGTGGGCGGCGCCCTGTTCATGAACGCGGGCACCGCCAACGGCAGCATCTGCGGGCTGGCGGAGCGGGTGGATTTGTTGCGCGCCGACGGACTCGTTTCGCAGCCGCTTTCCCCTGAAATGTATTCCTACCGGGGGCAAGCCTTTTGCGGGGACAATTGCGTTATCACCGGAGCGACCTTCGCCTTTTCGCGTTCCGACCGCGACGAGACGGAAGTTTACCGTCACTACATGCGCCGCCGCAGCGAAACGCAACCCGAGGGCTGGTGCTGCGGCAGCGTATTCAAGAATCCCCCCGGCGACCATGCAGGCAGGCTTATCGAAGCGGCGGGGCTCAGGGGCGTCCGCCATAACGGCGCCGTAATCAGCGACAAACACGCCAACTTCATCATGAACGAAGACAACGCGCGTTTTGATGATGTGCTGTATCTCATCGCGTTGGCCAAAGACACGGTCAGAGAACGTTTCGGCGTGGAACTGCGCGAGGAGGTGCGCATCATCCGGGCGGCGGGATAGGTTCTCAGAACTCTATGGCGTCCATGCCGGGAATGCAGGAATCAAGAGGCACCGTCTCGATGTGCGTGGCGCCGAGACGCGCCAAGTCATAGCGCACCTGCGCCAGCGGCATTTTCGGGTTGTCCATGCTCATCTGGATGCTGAACTCGGTGAAATTCACCCCTTCGTTCATGGTGGGCTCGTCGCCGAACAATCCATTCCCCTCGAGGTATTCGATGACGGGCCCGATCCTGTCCTTGCGCATGTTGAACAGCACCAACACCTTGTTTTCGGCGAACACGGCGCCATAAAGGTTAAGCAGGAACATGCGCGCCAATTCATATTTGACGGAATCTTTCTTAATTACCGGATTGGCCCACAACCCCGTTTCAGAAGTCATCACTTCTTCGCTGATCTGCAGGCCGTAATTGCGTATGGCGCTGCCGGTCTGCGTGATTTCAAGGCCGAAATCCACGCCGCCGTTCAACACTTTCGCCTCGGTCTTGCCCCACGCTTCATACACCACGAGACCGCGCTTAATCTTGGGCGGCGTGTTGTATTTCTGCACCGAGAAGGCGTCCCAGTTCCCGGAAAACCCAAGAGCCTCTTTCTTTTTGCGAAACCAGTCTGCGGCGAGGTAGGGCATTTCCGAAACGACACGTATAATGTTTCTCTCCCGCAGGAGGCCGCTCATCCATGCGTCAAAATCCCGCCCGTCCGGCAGGGGCGCATTTACGACGACCACGCGCACATTGCCCCGCCGCAGCGACAGAATCTTTTGCAGGCTTATCTCCTGTCCGTATTCGTGGCGGTACTCCAGAAGCCGCTCCGTAATCCAGTCGTCACCGCCGATGGCGATGTCCACTTCGTGCAAGGCCAGTTGCGCGCCAAACTCCTGGGGGCGTCCGTCCCATCCGAACAACATGCTGTGCAAAGGGAATGCGGTCGGGCCGCCGTCTTCATAACCGCGCGTTGGAAACCCCGCCGCCTTCAACAAGGTCACCAGATTGCCGCCCCGCTTCGGGTCGGCCAGCGAGCCCGCGGGCATGCCGATGATTAATTTGTCTTTCATTCGCCACTCCTTATATCAAATGAGTTCGTCTTCAGCGTGCAAGGGTTCATCGGGGCGCCGGAACGCCATGTAACAGTATAACAGGGCGAACGCGAACAGCGACCACAAAAAACCCGCGCGCGCCATGCTCCAGGGCATATCGCCAATAGACGCGGCCTTATAAACAAACAGGCCGGCAACGGGAATACACAGGAGCGCGCACAGCCACGCGGCGCGCGCATACCGCCGCGGCCACGGCGACAACCCCGGACGCGGCCGCCGTTCGAGAAAGAAACCAAGCCCGAAGAGAATGATGCCGATGGCAAACAATCCGGCTTCGCCCCGGCTGAACCAGTAGGCGAACGCGGTCTCGCGCAAGGGATCGCGGCCAAACATGGGATCAAAAACAATCACCCTGGCAATCATGCCGGAAACCGCGATCAACGCGCCCTCGAATTGCAGCCGTGAAATGCGCCTGGGGCGCGCCCATGTCTTCCGCGCGGCGCCGACCAGAAAAAGGCAGCAGGGCAGCAACGACATATATACGCCGGTCAACACTGCAAAATATATCATTTGCCTATCCTCAAATCCGCCGGAATCAGGGATACAAACGCTGCCGCATCCAATCCGATCCCGTTTTTGTGTATAGAACACGGTCATGCAAACGATAGGGCTGTTTCAACCAAAACTCGATTTCTTCAGGCAACACGCGGAATCCGCTCCAGAATTCGGGGCGCGGCACCGGCCCGAACAAATATCGCGCCACGTACTTGGCAACGCGTTTTTCGAGCGCCATCGCGCCTTCCAGAGGCCGGGACTGTTTCGACGCCCATGCGCCCAGCCGGCTTTGCCGAGGACGGGTCGCAAAATAGGCGTCCGCCTCCGCGTCCGTCGTTTGTTCCACAGCGCCGCGTATGCGCACCTGTTTGCCCAACGGCATCCAATAGAAACACAACGCCGCATAGGGCGTCAGCCGCAGCTGCGCCGCCTTGGGACTGGTCAGGTTCGTGTAAAATACAAACCCGCGAGCGTCATGCCCTTTCAGCAGCACCTGGCGCGCATCCGGCCTGCCCCGTTCATCCGTACTGGCAAGGGTCATCGCGGTGTGGTCTTCTATGCCGTCGCATCGCGCCGCCTCTGCGTACCAGCAATCAAACAGGACAAACGGCGATTCTTCGTTTTGTATGGCCAATGATGTTTACCTTTACTACAGCATGATGCGGAAGCGGCAGGCGCCACGCATCATCGCCTTCGCGCCACGCTTGTCCGCTTCAAATAGTTCAGACTTTTCTCTGCAATCGCTTCCGGTCCGTCCTCAAACTTGAACACTTCCACGGACACATAACCTGTGTAGCCAATATCGCGCAACGCGTCAAATATGGGCACAAAGTCCACATCCCCCCAGCCGGGTCCCTTAAAGTTTGCGTCGTTGGCGTGATAATGCCTGAGATATTTCCCATATTTGCGAATAACTTCCGGGCGGTCCTCTTCCAGAAAACTCATGGCTTTCGTGTCAAGAAGCAATTGGAAGTTGGGATGATTCACCGCTTCGATCAGTTCAATGGTCTGTTCCGGCGTATGACAGAAATTAGTTTCCCAATGCGTAAGTTGCTCCATGCATATTGTCACATCGCGCCGTTCACAAAGCGGCATGGTCGCCTCGAAAATTTCCCGGGCATAATCAAAAGCCTGATTATAAGAGATTTCCCTGGCTACGTTCCGTTGCTTTGGCGATCCGAAGACCAGCACCTTGCCGCCCACATCGCCGCAAAAATTGATCAAGTCCAGCATATACTTTTGTGTGAACGCGCGCACCTCGGGCTCAGGATGGGTCAGATGCACGCCCTCGGGTCCCACAAACACCCAGTGTATGCCGAGAATATCCAGCTGCGCCTTCTCGGCGTAACGGACAATGTCCGCGCGTGTGGAAGCGGGAATATCGTAAACATATTGGGACAACGTAAACGGCGCGATTTCGAGGCCGTCATATCCTGTCTCTTTGACGTAGTTGATGACGCGCTCCATGTCGTTCCACTCTTTGAAAATCTCGCTGCAAATACCAAACTTCATGCGTCCTCCTCGTGCGCCGGCGGCGGCTTGCGCCGTGTCCGACGGCGGCGTTTCGTCTTCCGATTTTATCTGCTTTTCCTTGGGCTGATACACAAACACGCAATTGCCGCCCGCGCGTTTTGCGCCATACATCATCTCATCGGCAAAGCGGATAAACGACTGGGGCGTGCTGTCCCGCCGGTAGGTCATCACGCCCACGCTCAGGGTGCATTCGCCAAATTTACGCGCCAGAAAGGACGTGCGGATGCGCTCGGCAATCTTGCGCGCAAGCGCTTCATCCGTTTCAGGCAAAATCACGGTAAATTCGTCGCCGCCGTAACGGCATCCGATGTCCACATAATCGCGCGTGCATTCGCGAACCACATCCCCTATTCCCTTGAGCACCTTGTCGCCCTCGAGATGCCCTTTGGTGTCGTTGTACTCTTTGAACCTGTCCACGTCAAACAACAGCAGCGACAGGGGATGCGACTGGCGGCGCGCGCGTTCAATTTCAACTTGCAGGCGCTCATGAAAATAACGCTGGTTGTACAGATCAGTCAGGCCGTCTTTGATGGTCAGCTCTTTCAATTCATTCTCGAGCTGTTTCTGCTGGGTAATGTCGCGGCAGATGCTGAGCACCGAATCCTCGCCGCCGCCCTGTTCGCGCACCAACGAAACGGAAAGCATGACGGGAATATGCCGCTCTTCCTTGTGGATCATCTCGGCCTCATAGTTTTGAATGGGGCCGCTTTCAAGTTGTTCATACAGCCTGCGAATTTCATCGTCGCCGCCCCGGAACAAACGCGCCAACGGCACGTCCTTCAGCTCGGACGGCGCATAACCGAGCATATCCGTAACGCCGCGATTCACGTATACGATTTTATGCTCCATGTTGCTCGTGATCACCGTATCCACCGAACTGTTGAGCAGGTTTTCGAGATACTCCTTGGTGTGTCGCAATTCCTTGTTGGCGTTCTCCAACTCGGCGACCGCCTCGCGTATGCGCCCCTCAAGGCTGGACTGATACCGACGGTTTTCAAGCAACAGTCGGCGCCGTTCGAGCGTCTTCTCAACAGTGAATGCGAGGTCGCCCAGATGAAAAGGCTTCACCAGAAAATCCGAGGCGCCCGCGCGCATTACCTCCACCGCGTCATTTACATCCATCATGCCCGTCGTTACAATGCAGGCGAGTTCGTTGTCCAGGGCAAGCGCCTCCTTCATCACTTCGATGCCGTTGCCTGAAGTCAAATACAACTCCGTCATAAACAAGGTGTATTTATTGTTGCGCAGGCGCTCCAGCGCCTCTGCCGGAGTCGCCGCAGTATCACAGGCATACGATTCACCGCGCAGGAAGTCTTCCACCACTTCAAGGGTGCCCGCATCACTGTCAAGGTATAGAATATGTTCAGCCAAGTTTATTCCCCTGATATCCCGTGAGTATGTCCCACTGATTATGTCTGCTGCCGCAGACTGCCCCTGCCCGCACATAACCGTCACACGCAAACACATAAACGGCCGCGCGCACTTCCGCCCCCTGGCTGCCGCCCGTTTCCCATGCCGTTTAATTCTGGGAAATCACACGAATTTAAGAACGCCAATCATGGCGACAATCGAACCAAACGCAAGACCCATCTCCAATTTCCCGGGAAGTTTGGCCTCGTCTATTTCCTTCTCCCCAAGGCCTTCCCGGACAGCGGTTTTCTTGTCCGCCGACGAGGTCTGGGCTTCCGCATCATCCGTTAAAAACATGATGCATGCCGCAAACAGCAGGCACATCACTACCATCATCATAACCGTGCGACCGTTCATATCTGCCATCTCCTCTATCCTGTTGCGCTGCGGCGCATTATCTCACACGTTGCCGCGCCTTTCCCCTATGTGAACGAAAATGACGCCGCACAATAATACACCACCCGCACCCGGTCAAACCCGGAGCGCGCCGGCGCAAACTTTGTATTATTGTACCTTATTTCACAGACAAAGTGTAATTTTTCGTTCTTCTCGACGTGCGTCCTTGTTTGCGGCAATCAGGACGCCCCAAGAACACGCGGTTTTGCAACAGGCAAAAATCCGTTTACATCAAAAAATCAGCGGCGCCTGCAATGCCGCGCCGGAGGTGTGATATCATATCGTTACAGCAGATGATTGCGTTTTACTTAGTTGACCCGGGCCATGAAAGGACTCCCATGGATCTGCAATTTCGCGCCGACCTAATCATTTTATCTTTGGTTTCTTGTTTCTTATTTGGTAACATTTTAGCCGTCTGGCGTAAACGTCAATCATCAGTCTGCGTCATTGCGAAGGAGCACTGCGACTGAAGCTATCTCTTAGCCCCGGATTTCGGCGGGCTGTCGCCCTTCTCCTAAGAA
>DSBB01000212.1 GCA_011046175.1 Candidatus Hydrogenedentota bacterium
CGTAACATGCGACAAGTCGTTTTCCCGTTTTCCCGTCGCCGTTTCGCAAATGATAAAGATTGGCAAGAAACAGGCCTCGCAACATTTTTTCGAGTTGTTCCTTATCGATCCAGCGGCGGTTTGCAAAACGATTTGTCTGCAGAAACGCCCGGGTATCCGCGTCCTCGAAGATCGCATATAAGGCCGGCCCCCATATATTCGAGTCGAGCGCGAGCAACCGTTGGCGATGCGCCATGCATATATAGGCCAAGCATGCGTCTTGTTGGGCTTGGCGGGCATCCCCGTCGAATTCCTGAAACGCGCGACGGATGTGCTTCGTCAACAGCCAGGCGCGCATCCATGCGGCGCTTTGCGTTTCCGCATCGCCGGCATTTTCCGCTGCCGGGCCCAAAGCCCCGACGGGGCGCAGCAACGCGTACACCGCCAGCCACCGCCAGAAGTTCGCCACAGTGTCGGCGTCAGGCTCGGGCAAAGTCGCTTGAATATAGGCGCGTATATCTTCCGGCATATCCACAGGGATCGGACTTGCCATGAATTCGCGCAGTCGTCTGATGTGCGCTTCAACAGCGGCCAACACCCCTTCAATCCCGCGGGATTGACGGGTAAAACTGTTTATGGCTTTCAGAAAAGCGAGAAGTTTGGGTTGCCACGGGCCGAGCGGTTGGTCACCATTGTCGCCGGTTAACAGATAGTCCGTCATTTCTCCGGTCATTAACGCCCGGAACGGCGTCAGTATCTCTGAAAGATACATTTCCACATAGGCTTCGTCCATATCCGGCACGCCGCGGTCGCCCAGCAACGCATGAAGCCTTCCCCATGTGCGGTCATTGTCGCACACCTGGCGAATGGCAATAAAGGCCTTGTATTCATAGGCGTGAAGTTCAAAATGCAACCCCACTTCCGCCATGGTGGCGTTGTGCCGCAGATACTCCAGCCCCGTTCGCACATCATGGAGAATCGAATAATAACGCGGGTCCGTGTTCAACGCCAGTGATTCGACCAATGTGCGCCGGCGCAGGTTCTGTTCATCGTTGCGCGCTTCGTTTATCGCCGTTGAGGTATGGAGCACGCCCCGCGTCGTGTTGTAGGCGTTGTTGTAAACGATCATGGCGCGTTCGTCGTGGGTGCGGTTCGTGTAGGCGAAAACATTTTCGTCCACCCAGCCGTCCGACGTAACAAAGTCAAACAGCGCGAAATTCTCGGCGCCGCTGAAAAGATAGCGTTTGCGCATGAGGGGAAATATTTCCCGCTCATGGCGATCAATCAGCCACTCGTCCGGCGTTTCCTGATAATAAGCGCGCCGGTATTCCATGCCATATTTTTCGTTGTATCCTTCTATTTGCCCGTGGCCGAACATGGGCAGCCCCGGCATGGTAACCAGCATGGCGGCGACGCCGAAATATTTGTCGCCCTTGCCGAATTGCGCCTGAGCCGTGTCTTCGTCGGGGTTGTTCATGAAATTCACAAACCGCTGCAGGACAGCCGGACTGAACTCCAACACGTTTTTTATGGTTTGCCGGTATTTGGCGTTGTCTTCTTCTTTGAGCATGTTCATGAATGCGCTGTTATAAACGCGATGCATGCCGAGAGTGCGCACGAAGTAGCCTTCCATCAGCCAGAACGCTTCCGCCAGCAACAACGTATCCGGCGCTTCCACGGCGACGCGGTCCACCACCTCGCGCCAGAACTCGATGGGGAACGCGGCGTCAAAAGCGGTTTTGTCCATGCCGTGCTCCGCGCGCGAAGGGATGGCGCCGCCGTCGCCGGGACGGGGAAACCAGAGCCGTTGATAATGACGCTTTGCCAGTGTCATGGCCGCGTCAAAGCGTATGATTGGGAAACGGCGCGCGACCTGTATAATGGCGCCTATTACCGCCTCGCGCACCTCTCCAAGGAGAAAATTCAACTGCGCCGTGTCGTTCCAAGGCATGCTTGTGCCGTCGTTGCCGTGATAAATATACCGGGTGTCGCCGGTATGCTTGTCAACGCGCTTGAACACCACCGCCGCGTCACTGTGATTCCAATAACCGTCTTCGATATATAGTCCCACGCGGTCATGATGCGAAAGATCGGGGCCGTTGAAGGTATAGCCCGGGAAAGGCGGCTCGGGGAGTTGCAGAAACCAGTCGGGATGCTCGATTACCCATCGGGAATACAGCCCCACATGATTGGGCACCATGTCGCCTGCGAGACGAATGCCGCGCCGGCGCGCGCGATAGGCCAAGTCCTGATAGGCGGCTTCCCCGCCGAGGTCCGCCGCGATAACATAATCATACAGGCTGTACGCCGAAGCCTCCGCCTCGGGGTTTCCCATGCGCCGCTTTATCTCTTTCGAGGCGGGCGAACGTTCCCACACGCCGATGAGCCAGAGCGCGTTGAATCCCCATGAGGCGAGACGGTCCAGTTCCTCGTTCGGAATGTCCGAAAGGCGTGTCATGGCGCGGCCGTATTTGACCGACAGTTGATCGAGCCAGACATACGCCAACTTGGCAATAAGCACCACATGGGGCATCCAGTCTTCATCTTGTGAGAACGCTTCGGGCTCTTCGTAATCGTCGCTGCCGAACGAGAGCGCCGCCACGGCGCCGGGGCCAAACCCCCGCATCATGGTTTCTTCGCGAATCGCTCCCTGCGTTACAAGCAGTCGTTCGTACAGCTCGGGCGGCAGCCACGCGCGCCAGTAGCGCAGGACGTAATCAATCTGTCCTTCCAGTGAGTCGGGGCTGTTGCGCATGGGTTCCCGCAAAAGATGCAGAAGCGTTACGTTGCTGCCCGGGAAAGCCGGTTGCGCGGCAATCCATTCCTCAAGTCCCGCCAACAATGCGTCATAAGGCGCCGATGCGCGCAGTTCAACGTTGTCAAAAAGACTGATGTACGAGTGCATTGCCGGATTCTCATGGGCCAGCTGCACAATGAGGATTTCGGTAAGAGTCAAATCCCTTTTGCCGTCCTTCGCAAGAAAAACCTCCGGCGAGACGCGGTCGCGCCGCACGGGCAGAGGCGGATAAAATTTAACATAGGCTGCCAGCGTAACGTCTACAACGTGTTCACCGCGCGTTTTTTGCGTATATGACAGGCCGTCTTCAATGCGGGGGGCGTCGGCGGCGCCGAAATAAAATTGAATCAGATGCCTGAATATTTCATGGAGCAGCATAATGGCGAGCAGTTCACCTGCGCGCGCGGGGCGCGTGCTTTCCAGGGAGAAATCCCGTTCTTTGTTCATGCGCGCGGCGAGCGCGCGGGCAAAGCGAAATGAAACGGCATGGTGTTGGTCGAGTAAATGGTCCAGTGGGTCCGTGTCATATCGCTGTCGTGCCGCTTCCGTAACGGGTATGCCGCAGGGAAAATAAGGTGTTGTGTCATGCTTGTACTGCAAAATGTCCATAGTGTGCCTTTAACGCCGCATTGTCTCATGAAAACCACTGTACATGCTATGTTGTTTCCCCGGCCTGTAAGAATAACGCGCGCCGCCCCTTACACTACAAGCATACCGTATCCGGCTGTCTTATTGCCAGATAGCGGTGAAAAGAAACGATGCCGCATCCCTGCTCAATCGCCCTGCAGACCGTATTCCGCAATTTTTCGGTACAAAGTGCTGCGCCCTATGCCGAGTATTGCGGCGGCTTCGGGAACTTTCCCGTTGCATCGGCGCAGGGCTTCTTCAATGTGGCGCTGTTCCATTTCGGCGAGTGTCGCAAAATTTTCCGACGGTGTTTCGCCGTTGGACAAGCCCAGGTCGTTCACGCTGATTGTTTCCGTCTTCGCCACCACCATGGCCCGTTCTATAATGTTGCGCAGTTCACGCGCGTTGCCCGGCCAGGAATGCCTTTCAAGCGTTTGCAGCGCTTCTGCCGTAAACCCTGTGGGACCGCGTTTGTCGCGTTTGAACGCCTGTCTCCGAAAATGCTCGGCCAGCGCGGGGATATCGCCGCGGCGTTCCCGCAACGGCGGCACCCTGAGTTCAAAACCGTTCAGCCGATGATACAGATCGCGTCTGAAGCGTCCCGCGTTTACTTCTTTTTCAAGATTTTTGTTTGTTGCCGCCACCACGCGCACGTCGGCATGAAGCGTGGAACTGCCGCCCAGCCTTCGATAGGAGCCCGTTTCAATGGCGCGGAGAAGACGCGCTTGATTTGCCAGGCTTAAATCGCCCACTTCGTCCAGGAAAAGCGTTCCGCCATTGCTTTCTTCAAGCAAGCCTTTTTTTGCGTTGTGCGCCCCCGTGAAAGCGCCCCGCTCATGGCCGAAAACCTCGCTCTCAAACAATTCGTCCGGTATCGCGGCGCAATTGACAACCACCAGCGGCTTGTCTGATAAATCAGAAAGGCCGTGAATCATGCGCGCCGCCAGTTCCTTGCCCGTGCCCGTTTCCCCCAGAATTAAAACGCTGATCCGGGATCGGGCCGCATCACGCGCTTGTGCGCGAAGGGCTGTCAATGCCGGACTGTCCCCCACCATTGGGCCCTCGTGTCCCGCCACGAGCCGTTGGTTTTCTTGCTCAAGCCGTTCAAGCCGCTCGACCACGCGTATATAAGGCGCAAGGGCGTAGGCGTGCGCAATCAGATACTCCAGGTCCGATTCTTCATAGACGCGCTCCTCGCTGCGAGCCTGCACCACAAGCGCTCCCAACGACTCCTGTCCAAGCGCAACAGGGGAGATGATGGTCGTCTTGACGGTTCCTGAATCTGCGTCCCCCTCTACTTGTGGAAACAAGAGGCTGCGCTTGTCGTCTATTGCTTTCAGCACATGCCGGTAAAGGGTCGCATCGTTGCGTAATGCATCCGTGTTTTCCGCGGGCAATACGTACGGCGCCGCGTCGCCGACGCGTCGTAATACGAGCCAGAAAGCGGCGGGTTGAAACCGCTCTTCCGCATAGTGTTGCAGGGTTGCAAGAAGCTGCATTATTGAACTCGTCTGGCTCAAGGCGCGGCCAAAAGTAAAAAGTTGCACAAGCTCTTGCGTCGTGTGGGGCGTGCCTTTTCTAAACAAGCTGTCGCCGCTGGCGCTGGAATATATGGGCACATTGATCTTGAGCGAGGACGTGTCGTCCAGTTTGCCCCCCATTGCCTTGTCCGTTTTGCCTGAATCATGAAGTTGCGCCACCAGAAACACCGATGCTCCCACCGCCACCTCATCACCGGCTTTTAATGTCGTTTCGCGTACGGGAACACCATTGACAAGTGTGGCATTACGGCTGTCCATGTCACGGATATATGCCGTTCCCTCATGCAAATATATGCGGCAGTGCCGCCGAGATACGACCGGGTCATTGATACGAATGGCGCACGACTGATCGCGTCCGAAAACAAGCGGCGTTTCACCGATAACCCACGCGCGCCCCTGTAATGCGCCGCTTTTTGAGACCAACTGCAACATGCCGCTTTTAATCCTGTTGTGAGAAACGGGAAACAAGAAAGATAAAGGGTCTTCATGAACCGACATACAGTATAGCAGTTGCTCATTCGACCAACAAAATCCTCTTCAGCAGGCTGTTTGCCTTAAAATCCCAAAATGGGACGCAGGCGAGTCCCATTTTGGGACGGCATGCGGCACAAGGCGCCCTTTACAGTGCAATCTCACGTTTTATCCCACACTAAACCATATTGATTCAATAGGTTATTTATATTTTTGCTGCTTTGCTGTTGTTGGCATGACAGATGCTTTCCCCTGTCGGTTACAGTTGAATGCCTCAGGGAAGAAATCATACACCGCTTTGCTCGTTCAGAAATCTCCCGCTTTCTGAGGGGAAGCATTACACATAGTGCGAGGATGGACAACAAGGCACACAGCGCTCAGCCAGGATAGGGTAGAACGGCAAACAGTGTTTGGGAAGGTGTGACGGTAGCGTCAGGGTCGCGCATATTGTTCACACACAGGAATAGCCGCCACAACAGTTGGCGGCATAAATTCCCGGGAGACGAAGTCGCAGGCAATACGTGCGGGAATGGGTCGCGGCTTCGCCTCCCGTCTTTTTTTGTCGGACGAAATATTGGGGGAGCATTCAAACTCTTTAGGGCTTCAGATTACCTTTGGGTTGGTTTTGGCGAATATTCCTACCATTCTGTAGGGCTACAACCGCTATGATTGCCATGTTTGGGTCTTGGAAAGCGCGACTTCATGTGCCGCTTAAGAATATTTCAGGCGCCATTTCCCACGCCCTGAAGCCTTCCTATCCTGTTGATTATTCTCTGGTTGCTTAACGGCGCTGTGAGATGAGACCGGGGGATTGGCCCTCAGTATTTCCGGGGGCAATAATTTTTTGAGCGCGTACTGGCACGTATGTTGCTTCCTTTGAGTTATGAGTAGTAAACAACACGCGTGAAGGCATGTGTATTTGTTTAGCGCCAGACCTCAATAAAAAGCGTCGGCAAAATTCAGGGCGCTGTGGCATAATGCTCCTGTTATGATCTTGCGGTTGACACGCGATTGGCCGCCGTGTCGCGCCGGAAAAACAGAAGCCATAAAGGAGGTCTTGACATGAAAAAAGTTGAAGCAATTATCAAACCTTTCAAATTGGAGGAAGTGAAGGAAGCCCTTGCCAAGGTCGGCGTACAGGGCTTGACCGTATCCGAAGTGAAGGGATTTGGCCGCCAAAAGGGCCACAAGGAATTGTAC
>DSBB01000545.1 GCA_011046175.1 Candidatus Hydrogenedentota bacterium
ATTCCAGTTATGGGATATCCACAAAGGGCGCGGTTTGGCGAAAATGCCGCTTATGTTCCGTTGGGATACAGCGGATTGGCGGTTATTGAATACTAACGCGGGCGGCGCACACAACCCAAAAAGCGAATCCGGAAATACATTCTTTTCATGCGCCATATACGTCCCATACGCCCCATACGTCTTGTACGAGAATGTTGTTCCGAGAACTTTTTTGTTTTTAATCACAGTTTCTGATCGGCAGGTTGCCAGGAGAGGGTTGCGTTTCGAGTTTAAATCCGCCCTGCACTAACCTTGCAGTTTGGTGGGTTATTTTGTTATGCTTACGCCTTATGTTACCGTGGTGCGGCCATTGCGTGCCGGTTCCCGCCTTCCCGGTCGTTCTTACATTTCCAAGGTGAAGCAGATGCCGGCATGACAGGAACGCCCGCGCCCCCTTGAAAAAATGTGGACGAACTCAGACAAAAATGCAAAGCCTGTATAAGAAGGTTTTGGCGCTTTGCGTGGATGTCGTTTTTTGAATAAGCACTTAACAACATAACCGCAGCAACCAGGAGGATCAGCCCGTGGCTGGTGGTAGAAAAGTTCGCAAGACGAAAATCAACAAACACAAACGGAAGAAACGTTCAAGGCAGAACCGCCATAAGAACAAGTAGTTCCGGGCACGAGTGACGCGCCTGTCATCGGCCTGTGGGACAGGCGTTATAACGCCGGCACAGGCTGCAATACGATAAAAAAGGTGATACGTCATGACGGAAATAAAAACCAGAACATTTGTGGATGAAGATTGGAAGGCTCGCGTGCAGCGCGAGAAGGAAGAAGCCCGCCAAAAAGTACCTGCTGCTTCCACAAGCGCTGCGCCGGATTCCAAAGAGTCGGGCGCATCACCCGACGCGCCTGATTCGAAAGCCTCGTCCAATCCGCTTTTTGAAGGCTTGGTAAATATGCTGGCCACGCAGGCCATGTATTGTCTCGGCATGTTGGGCGCCCAGGGACAAGGGCAGGTCGTGGTCAATCTCGAACAGGCCAAGGAAGCCATTGACATTATCGTCATGTTGCGCGACAAAACAAAAGGCAATTTGTCGGCGGACGAAACAACGGTATTAAATGAAACGCTGGCTGAACTGCAAAGGCTCTTCGCAGCGCGGGTGCAACAAGCCCAGGCGCAGGCCATGCAACAGGCGGGTATTGATCCCCAGAACCTTCGCGGGACACCTCCGCAATAATCCTTTCTTTTTGTCACATTTGCCTTCTACGAAAACACGGCTCTTTTGAAGCAGGAGCATTTTATGCGTTCCCCGTGGTTTACTCTCGTTGTTGTGTTGCTGATAGCCCAAGGGGCGGCGCTATGTGATGAATCGTCGCCGACGCAACCCGTCTTAGACACGCCGCCCCCCGGCGACCAAGTGCGCGACGCCATTTCCACAGACCTGATTGACCTGTCAGAACTTCGCGCCGCAGTTGAACGCCCCGCGGAACATCGGGCACTGCGCCTAACGCTTCAGGAAGCCATATACCTTGCTCTCGCCAATAATCCCGATATTATGATAGCCTCCATTGAACCTGAAAAGGCGGATGCGGAGAAACTTGCCGCGCAGGGCGAATTTGACCCCATTTTGCAGCAGAACCTTAATTACTCGGATGCGTCCATATCGCTCGATCAACAATTGCGGCGTTTTGCCCGCATTTCGGCCATAAAGTCCACAAATGTCTCATCCGAGACGGTACTGGCCGGAAAATTACATACTGGCACCCGATATGCCGTTCAATTTAACATGAATTTTGAAGAAACCACCTTTGGCGGTTTTCAAGGGGAGTACGGCGGTCAAATAGGACTGACGCTGACCCAGCCGCTATTGCGCGGTTTCGGACGGGATGTCAACACAATACGCATACGCGCAGCAGGCAATCTGCGCAATATTGCAGACGCGCAGGCTGAATTGACCATCCTGAATAAGATCGCCGACGCCGTCAAGGCGTACTGGGACCTTGCCGGAGCATCGGAAACGGTGCGCGTATACGAAGGGGCGCTTCGCAATGCCGAGCGCCTGTTGAACATCAATGAAAAACGCCGAGACATTGGCACTGCCGCCGATATTGACGTACTTCAGGCCAAGGCGGGCGTGGCAATGAGGCAGTCCGAATTGATCGCTGCCTACGCGCGAATTGCCGATGCGGGCGACGCGCTCAAACTTGTCTTGAACATCCGTGACGAAGGTCTTTTTTCAAAGGTCGTTATTATTCCCACGGATCGTCCCAATCCGGAATCAACGCCCGCTTTTGCTTCCGCTGATTTCGACGAAATGGTGGAAAATGGCGAGATCGCCGCCCTTGAATTTCGACCGGAAATGCGCATGACCGACCTTGAAATAGCCAATGCTGAACTGGAAACGCAACGCGCGAAAAACGAAATGCTTCCACAGTTTGATATTGTGGGTTCTTATGTGCGCGGCGGTAGAGACCAACGATTCGGAAAAACACTGTCGGGGGTGCTGGAGGAACAGGATAGCACCTACGGCCTTGGCGTGCAAGGCGCCATTATCATTGGCAACCGCGCGGCGCGAGGCGCCCATCAACGGGCGCGGTTGAATATGCGTCAAGCCGAGGAACGCCGCAAAAAAACGGAAATGGCATTGATGATGGGAGTGCATCTTGCCGGACGTGCCGTAATGACCAACAAAGCGTTGATGGAAAGCAACCGCCAGACGGTGCGCCTGCAGGAAGCAAATGTGGCTGCCGAAGAAAAACGGCTGCAACTGGGCGTAACCACCAGTTACCAGGTGTTGCGGCTGCAGGAGGACCTTACCGCGGCCCACGTGCAGGAGTTGCAGGCGCGCATTGCGTACGAAAAAGCCGTAGTGGATTTCCAACTGGCAACGGGAACCTTGCTTAATGAGTTGGGGATTGACCATCAACGGATAAATGACGGATAAACCTCAAAAAAACGTGAACTATGAGCGCTACACAGCGGAATTTATACTTTGCGTCTCGGCAGTTTCCAATTCGCGAGCGGCACGTTCGAGATATTGCGCCGCCTGCACACACTCCGGCGCGCGCTCCAGAACAGTCGCCCAAACCGCAGCGCGACGTTCCGCGCCGCCGTGCTTGCCCAAGTATATGTCAACCCGCTTGTAGACCACCGAAACGTTTGGAAAAGCGCGCGCCAAATCAATCAGCGCTCCCACCGTTTCTTCCATACGGCCGGCTTTTTCCAGCGCCTCGGCAAGCAATAACGTGACGGTGATGCTTCCTTGATACCGTTTTATCATCTTGGACGCGGACGCAACGGCGCGGTCATGCTCGCCCGCCTCAATCTTCTCTTTCGTTTCTGTTATTTGCCTCAATAGCTCGAAGCCGGCGCCGCTTGGATACGGCGACCATGGCGCCCCACGCAAGGGAATTGACAGGCGTTGATGGAAACGGAAACACTCCGCCTCATCGGGGATAAGCATATTCATCAACACGCCAAGCGGTTTTATCTTTTGGACCTTAGAAAAGCCTCGAAAGGACAACGCCGCTTCATTGGACATGGACAACCCCAAAAAGCGGCTCCAGTCACCACCCGAGGTGTTCTTTTCGTACACAGGGAAGTATAATTTTGCGCCGCCGCAATCGTGGTTCCCGGCTGTCGCAACGTTCACGGGGCCGCCAAAATCGCCTATGCCGCCTTCCCACTCGTATACAACGCGTACTTCACGCGCCTTGTCCGCATCATCAAATAACGCCACCAATACCCCCGTATCAAAGTCGGCGAGAAGCCCCTGAACGTCAAAATCCTCCGCGCGTGAAGTCGTGGCAGGGGCAAACAGCACACGACCATCCCAAACCAGCGTCTTATGAGGCGCCGGCTCAAGGGAAGAGGCGACGTAGGACTGACGCAAGGCGCGCACGGCGGACTGCTGAATATGCCTTGCGCTCCAGAGCGGCGCATAAAAGAGAATGGCTGTTATTCCGCCCCATGCAATTGCGCGCGCAAACCCGCGCCGTAACAACGCTAAAGCCCGCGAGCGCTCTTCCGCGCCCACCCGACAGAATTGATAACAGGCCTTTCCCGCGTGATGGACTACAAAGCCCAAAAAAAAGTACGGGATGAAACTGGTATGAAAAGCGTGGCGAATCGCAAACTGTAGACTTGTGTAGCCGCAAAAATAGCAAAGCATTATCAAAACAAGCCACGCGTTAATCATGGAACGTGAAGCAATGAACAGCAATCCCGCCGCGACAAACCAAAGGCCGTATTTTTCTACGCCCAACGGTCTCGCGACAATACCGGTGATGGTGCGCAAAACGGCGGCATAAGCGCGCGCAAGCATGTCGGCGGGAAATTTTGTCACAATCGCCATGACGTAGGCGCGCTTCATATCGAAATCAAACGCCGATTCATAAACTCTGGCCGTATAAGTATCTTCAGGGAAGGTTTCACCCAAAGCGGCGGCGTAATGCGCCTGAATCGTGCTGTACATATCGTTCAGCAAATAATGTTTCTCATAGGAGGCGGGCCGTATGACCCCCAGTTCATGATCGGAAAAAGAAGAGAATCCCATGATGGTGTCATGGGCGGCCAGATATCCCTCTCTTGCCAGTGAACGGTGTACAGGCCAGCCGGCGAGCGCATAGGTGGTCAGCAACAGGATCACTGCGAAACATCGGATTCCCGTGGCATTCTTGGAAAACGTGCTCTTCCCGACAAAAAGAAAAAGCAGACTAATGGGAAGAAACACCATCATGTCGCGACGCACACCCATTCCAATTCCCAGCAATAATCCCAAAATAACCGCAACGCCAAGAAACTTGCGAACAGACAGCGCTCTGAACGCGAGGATTCCCAGCAGAAGCGCCACCGCAAGAATGAAGGGCGCTTTGGCAAAATCGCGCAATACAGGCAGCGTCCACAGCACAGGCAGCGCATGGGCGAAAGACGCCGCCACCAAAAAGCTGAACAGGGAATTTATTGCAAGACGGCTTATGGCGTATACAATCAGGCAGGCTAGGAAAAAATATACGAGGAGAAGCAGCTTCACTGCGTCCCATGTAACGCCGCACAGCCCCCATACAACCGCGGTGGAGTAAATAAGATACCGGTGGAACTCCTGATAGGGATGCAATGGACACAATGCCACGTCGTCGGGAATCAGGCCTGTGTCGAAGGACTGAATCTGAAAATCCAAGAAAGCGCGCAATTGAGGAATTTGCGCGGCATCGGTATTGGAGAAGCCGCGCCCGGCGTTCATCATTATTGCGGGGATGAACAGGTCGTTGGTCAGAGAGCCTGCCGGGCCATTCCAGTTTTCAAGCCGCGTGCCGCCCGACCGCCAGACGATAGCCAGCAGCAGAACAACCAGCAACGCCTCCCCGGCATGGCGCCGCTTTATTGCGCATGGCATTTTCATTGTTAACGCTTATTCAACGGCCTGTATTGTGCCGCCCATCGCCTCGAACAGATCACAAGGATCGCATTGGGCCAAATCAACGGACGTGAATGTGGGACGGTCGGCGTATACGGCTAGGATACAAGTTGGGGCGCCGCCGCTTCCGGGCCCCTGTTGAAGATGCAAATAGCCCCTGAATTGCACACAAGCCACCGCGTCCACATTGTCCGCGCTGAAGAGTTCATGAAATGTGCGCAAGGGAATTTCATGGAGCAGCTGGGCGTAAAGACCGTCGCGCGTATCTTCATCCAGGACAGACTCGCAAAATGCGTCCGCATCCTTGTCATAGGTAACCTCAGACAAGCGGGGCAACGCTTTCAGGGGAGGCAGCAGATAATCCACCACCAGCAATTTTCCGTCCACATCAAAATCTAATTCATAACTCTGCGGAAAAGACGAGGGATAGTTTGAAAAGGCGAGCACCATGTCGAAGTAATCCAAAATGGCGTGGGGATCGTTCTTGCTGAAGGCGATCTTTTTGGCTTCAACGATTTGGGCGCATTTTTCGCGATCCCGATAATAGCGCTCCTTTTCTTGTTCCCAGCGCGTAAGTTCGCGTTTGCTATTTTCGCGGATGACCTGCACTTTCTGTTTATATTCCGCCAATTGTTCCTGATACAGGGTCTGAACGCGCTGCGCGAGCTGTTTCCACTGGGTATGAGCCGCCTCATAATGCTTTCGCGCTTCCCGTTCTTTTTGTTCCCTCTTGGACCGCATAAGCCTGTCCATCGGATCCAGTTTAGGCTGGAATGCGGCGTCAGTAATATGCGGTTCCCGTGGCAAAATCGGTTTTTCAGGCGGTTCCGGCAACACGGCGTCCCCAGGTCGGGGCATAGGAAAATCGGGATATTTTTTAAGGGTGTCCCATGTGAATTTGGGCGGCTGCCGCAAGGCGTTCTCGAGCACTTTATAGGCGTGTTTCATTTCCTGCTGCGCCAATTCCGTGCGTCCCTCGGCAATCTTTTTCTTCTGGCGGGGAGTCACTTCCGGGCGTTTGGCATTCATTTCCAAACCGAGCTTTTTACGTTTAACCGTTGCAAGATGCTCATGTTGCGCGTGCCACAGAACTTCCTGGAACACCGCCTTGTGTACGGCAAATTCAGGCGTGTCTGACGAAACATTACGGTGCTTGTGC
>DSBB01000546.1 GCA_011046175.1 Candidatus Hydrogenedentota bacterium
AAGCGGAGGAGCGCAAACGCAGTCAGGACGCCTTCTCGAACGACGAGGTGGACATCATTGTGGCGACCATTGCTTTCGGCATGGGTATTGACAAGTCCAACGTGCGCTATGTGCTGCATACCGCCATGCCGAAATCCGTCGAGCACTATCAGCAGGAGACAGGCCGCGCCGGGCGCGACGGCCTGTCCGCCGACTGTTGCCTGCTGTACTCCTATCAGGACTTTCGCGTATGGGAGGGCATACTCAACAAGTCCGAAGACGACGAAGCCCGTGCGATTGCGCAACAGAAATTGCGGGACATGCTCAACTATTGCCAGCGAACCGTGTGCCGACACAAGGCGTTGTCCGAATACTTCGGTCAGCCTTACACCCGAAAAAATTGCGGCGCCTGCGATATGTGCCGGACGCCGACTGAAATTATGGAAGACTCCGGAAGCATTGCCGGGCATATTCTGGCTGCCGTTCGCCATCTGGGGGACATTGCGGGACCGAGCTACACGACCCTGATATTGACCGGCTCGAAGGAAGAGCGCATTCTCATGCGCAGACATAATAAATGCGCCGGTTACGGCACTCTGAAAAGTTATGACAAACAGGTTGTTCGTGATTGGATCGAGCAGATCGTGCATCAGGGGTATCTTGAGAAGCAGGGCGAATACAATATCCTTGTAATAACGGAAAAAGGCAGAGCCGCGCTTGCCGGAGATGACGCGCCGCAGTTGTCGCAGCCGGCGCCGAAACCAAAGCGGGCGCCGAAAAAAATTGCCGCCACGAAAGCCGCCGCCGTGTATGCATGGGTTGATCCCGACCTGTTCGAGTCGCTCAAGAAAGTCCGACTCGACAAGGCGCGGGAACTCGGCGTACCGCCTTTTGTAGTGTTCAGCGACGCGGCATTGCGTGATATGGCGCGCCGCATGCCCGGCAACCGTAGGGAATTTCTGGCGGTGGAAGGCGTGGGCGAAAAGAAGTGCGAAGCCTTTGGCGATTTTTTTATCGCAGCAATACGCGACTATCAAGAGAATCATCCCGGCGCTGCGACGGAAACCATGCCGCCGCCTCCTCCTCCGCCCAAGCCGCCCCGTAAAATCAACACATCCAAACGTCAGGCGGCGGCGTTGTTCGCGCAGGGCATGTCCATTGAAAAAGTCGCAGAAACCATCGGACGCAGCCCCAGCACAGTTGCCGAATACTGCGCTCAGTATCTGTCAGAACAACAGAAGAAAAGCCCCGCGCCGTGGGTTTCGCAGGAGATCATGGACACCGTCAGCCAAGCCTTCGCAGAACTGAACACCGAACGTCTTAAACCTGTTTTTGAAAGATTAAACGGCAAAATCCCCTATTGGAAGATTCGCTTGTGCAAAGCCTGCTTGGAGAACAGCGGTTCATATGGCGGCCAAGGCAAAAGCACCTAAATTCCCCGCAATTTCCGGAAACACGGTCCGCCAAGTGCTGCGACGATACATTTCTGCCTTTGAGAACAGTTGACATGGCTTGATTGGTGCTGTATAGTGCAAATCATGCTTGCCATTGACAAGAATAAAAAATTATCCGGCGCAATTTTGGTTGTGGTCACCGTAGCGGCGGTGACCTCCGCATTTTTTATCCACGACTATTATCTGCGTGGACAGGCCTATGACGGTGTAATACAGGAAACATATCGCGTTCGCAACTGGCTGCGTTGGTTCAAGGCGCCGTTAAAGCACCCCGAATACCGTTATTATTACCACTATTGGCTCATCGTGGATAGCGACGGCGTAAAACGGGAAGTGCGTGTGCCTCATTTTCTCTGGTCAAAAGGGTCTGCCGGAACGCCCGTTAAAAAGGTAACAGGGGAACGTTACCCGCGGATTGATACGCCAAAAGCAAACGAAGACAGGAACGTCATGGAGCGGTTCTTCTGAAACAAGTGCGTTTCCCGCAAGTTTTCCTCTGCCGCATACTGCCGACGAGTCTGTCCGCTGAATTGTTGCGACCTGGCGGATGCTGAAATCATGGCTGCCGCGGCACTTCATGAATTTTGCCGCAACGAACACATTTCACTTTCGGTTTTGCGTATTCCGGGGGTAGTTTGATGCGTATGCCGCAATCGCAGTTGATAAAACGAAACTTGTTCATGCGGCGCAGGAGATCGCCGGTGTCGCGCTGCCGTTGTCGGGGCGTGGCTTCCGGTGTGGCGCGCCTCGACGGGGTTGGGACGCCGGTCTTCGACGCCTGACCGACCGGCGCTGCCGCAGCCGCTGTGATGGCGGCCATGGGTTCCTGCGCGTTTGCCGCCCGCGCCGCCACGGGTGCTGTCTGGGCAAGCGCGGAAGCCGGTATGCGCGCCGCCCCCGCGCCGTCCACCTTGTTCCATGCCGCGGCATAGTCGGCAAAGGACCCGCCGCCGCCCATGCTCCTGAGAATGCGCACGCGCTCCTCTATGGGGGGATGAGTGCTGGTCAGCGACGATATGGCGCGTTGCCCCGCTTCGAGGGGGTTCACAATGTACATGGGCGCCATGGCCTTGCTGACGGATTTCTTGTCTCCCGGATTGCCGGAAATGGTCTCCAAGGCGCTTGCCAGACCTTCGGGGTAGCGGGTGTATACCGCGCCGCCCGCGTCCGCGAGATATTCACGCTGCCGCGAACATGCGAAGTACAGCAACTGCGCGAGCAACGGCGCGACAATTGCGAGAATCAACGCCACCACAAGCAGTATCAGTTTGGCTGCGCCTTCACCGTCACGGGAGGAACGGCGGGACCTATAGCGGCGGGACGCCCCTATATTTGAATACCACATCACGCGGAAAAAGACCTCGGTCAGCATGATAATGGAACCCACCATGATACCCGCCATGGTCATAAACAGCACGTCGCGATTGGCGATATGCGCGATTTCGTGGGCGACAACGCCCTGCAACTGGTCGCGGTTCAGTTTTGACAGCAATCCTGCGGTGACGGCGACGGCGGCATGATTCGGGTCGCGTCCGGCGGCAAAGGCGTTCAGCGACATGTCTTCTATGATATACACCTTCGGCGGTTTGGGCAGTTGCGCCGCGATGGACATTTCCTCAACAACATTGAACAGACGGGGGTGATCCTGTTTCTGAATTTTCTTTGCGCCCGCTGCAGCCATGAGCAACCGATCCCCGGAGGAATACGCCGCAAGCGCCTGTACGCCCCAGACTAGGAAAGCGACGCCCATGCCCAGCAACCCGCCCCAGGGCAGATAGAGCGTCGCGCCGCCCATATCCAACGGCTCCGATGCGGGCACTACGGCGAATCCGATTGCAAAGCCCACCCCCAGCAGCAATAGAAGCATAAAGCCCATGAGCAGTAGGGAACGGCGTTTATTTTGTCGAATCAGTTCAAACATGGGGACCAGAGAACAGTATGATTAAGGTGGAACGTTGAGGCGTTTTTCGCGGCATGTTCATTGTCATTTTCAAGTCTTTACGTCACGGACAAACACGCGGTCAGAAACGTCAGGAAAAGGAGACTTTCGGGACTTCCCGTTCCGCGGCGTCTTCGATCTCAAAAAAATCCGACTTGGTAAAATTAAACATGCCGGCAACAATGTTGCTCGGGAACATTTCTATCTTGTTGTTGAACACCATTACGGCGTCGTTGTATGCTTGCCGCGCAAAGCCGATACGATTTTCCGTAGAGGTCAATTCCTCCTGTATTTGCATGAAATTCTCGTTGGCTTTGAGATCGGGATAGTTTTCCACCACCACGAAAAAATTACTCAGCGCCTGACTTAACCCGCTTTCAGCGGCGCCTTGTTCCGCGGGGCCGGAAGCCTTTTGCGCCAGGTTGCGCGCCTGGGTAATCTTCTCGAAGGTCTCGCGTTCATGGGTCATATATCCCTTGGCGGTTTCCACAAGATTGGGAATGAGATCGTGACGCCGCTTCAATTGCACGTCTATCTGCGACCAGGCGTTCTTTACCGCATTGCGCAAACGCACCAATCCGTTGAAGATGCCGACTATCCATAAGGCTATAACAACCAGTATGGCCAGAATCACTAACAAAATCACTGTGGCGCCCATAGATAAACTCCTTCTGTGTTAGGGGTTGAGGGTTTCCTGTTTCGTTTGTGGCGTGGATGAATCCGGGAACACATGGCGCAACCATTGCACCACCGCCGCCGCCGCGCCGTCCGAACTTCCCTGTTCGAGTATGGATAATAATTCGCCCCTGTCAAACCAAAGACCGTGTTCGTGAGGACAATAATCATAGACCACGGGCGTTTTGCCGCCCGTAACCGCTTTTCCCATTACCGCGTCACATATCGGGCACGGCCGGGACTCCTCCTTTTTCGCGGCAGCCGGATTTCCGGCGGTCAGGAAGCCATGCGTCATCTCATGGTCGCCTAAAAGCAACTCCAGTTCGCCTTCATCAAGCCAGACGCCGTGACAGGCGTCGCACAGGTCCAGCTCGATACCCTCATACTCGATGACCAACATAGGCTCTTTGCATACGGGACATTCCATGACAACATTGTAAAGAGACCCTATTGCGATAATCAATCATTTTTGAAACTTTATTACCGATTCAACTTTTTGCGTCTCTGCGTTATTTGCTATGAATCATGTCAGGCCGTTATATTGTCAGAATAACTATCCGTGCATGCAACCCCGGGAGTATGGAATGACTTATACGGAATGCCCCTATTGCCAGACGCAACAGAGTTTTGCTTCCTGGTTCAATCGCCAAAGAGTACATTGTACAAAATGTCACCGGACGTTTTTATTGCCGGAACCGGAAGTAGATGCGGACGGGTTGCCCAAACTGACTCCGGGGATTGCCTTGAATCAAGAGGAAATGGAAGATTCTCTTATCGGGCTGAAGCAACCCTCTTGGTTCTTTGGAGTTGCTATCCCAATTGCCCTGTGTGTATGGGCAATATGGCGAGGACTGATTATGCAGGATACCTATCTCCCTGGCGCTACGGGCCATTTCGGCGCAGAAGGCCATTGGGTAACCGGGACCGCCGCTATCTGGGCAGGTATTGCGGAGATATGTGCTGCGGTCACATTGCATGTAGGTTTCTTCTGGTTTCCAATGAAACAACATCGGAAAATAGCCATTATATTTGGTGTAGTATCTCTTGCCGCATTTATTTTCTGCGGTTTGATGGCGGCTCTTTCATGAATGATGAATTTGTAGCGAATACGAAAAAATAGTCAGAAATGATTTGGTAGTTTAAGTGTGATACTATTTACGATTCTTCCACCTGCGTAGAATGCACCTGATATTCCGGCGCAAACTCCGCCAAGGTCTTGGCCTCCTTGAGCGTTTCAAGAGCCACCTCGGCCTTGAATGATTCTGTTAATTGTCTGCGCTTCTTACCCATCTGTCCCCTTTCTTTTCGGACATGGTAACCGGAAAGATTCCACTTAAGCCAATGGTCTTAATTTCGGGGTGAACCGTGGCATTTCGATTTTGCGCGTTGAACGGCTAAAATCCGTCGCAACCCCTCAAAAGTCCTCCAAAAGTCGCAACTGTCATGGATTCTCTTGGGTCGGTTAAATATGCGGGTTAAGCCTGTCAAATGAAGCGTATTGGAAATGTGTTTGAAAAATAACCCGCTGCTCACAGGATGTCCCTGTTCACGCCCATGCATACTGCGGAATTTTCATGAGTTTCCCGTCGTTCAACGCGCTCTGATGCGCCACGATTCCCGCCACGGTCATGTTCAAAGCCCAAGCGATATTGACCAACGGCTCGCGGTCTTCAAGAAGGGCCGTCACAAATTCATCGCCCAGATACCCATGGGACCCGCCGTGGCCGCCGGCCGCCACTCCCGGGGGCAACGGCGGTTTGTGCAGGTTGACCCCCGATATGTCGGCGATTCCCTTATATTCCATGCCGGTCATGCTCCCCTTCTCACCCCGCACCCGGCCCATTTCCCCTTCATATCCCGGGGTGTCCCAGCTGACCGCCATGCGCGACATGCCGCCTTCGCTGTTGCGAAACAAGGCGATTTCCGTCCCGAACGGATTTTCGTAGCGGTTATTTTCAGGCTTCAAGTGCTCTATGACGCTGGGTATGCCCATGCAGGACACTTCGGTGAAGCTTCCGCCGGTAATGGCGGTGTAATAAGCGTTCGAGTGGGTGGGATACCACTGCGGCGGCAATCCCACGCGCCATCCGCGGAATGAGTCTATGGGTTCGGCCATGTAATGGTAGTACTCGCCCTCGGCGTACACGATTTTTCCGAACCCTTCCGCCTGATATATTTCACGCATGGCGTACGCTTCATTGTGGAACGCCGAGGTTTCAAACATCATATACTTTAATCCGGTGGTCTTGACGGTTTCATAAAGTTGTTCGGCTTCTTCAAGGGAGCCAAATACGGCGGGAACGGCGCACGCCACATGCCTGCCATGCCGCAACGCCGCAATACAGTGTTTTGCGTGCGACGGCGCGTCGGTGGCCACAAACACGGCTTCAATAGCGTCGTCTTTAATCAGTTCTTCCAATGAAGGATAGGTTTTTCCGCAGTTGCACACCCGGGCAAGTTCGGCGCAGCGCTCGGGGACCAAATCGCTGACGGCGACCACCTCTACATTCGGAT
>DSBB01000465.1 GCA_011046175.1 Candidatus Hydrogenedentota bacterium
CAATTGGGGAGCAGTCTCAACAGCGCCGGATTCGGCAACCACGGCGCCCACTGGCGACACAAGCGAAACGCCGGCCAGCCGGCCCGGTTCGACCGGTGTTTCGCCCTCCGTCAGCGGTTCACCTTCCGTCGGCGGTTCACCTTCCGTCAGCGCCTCCCCCTCTTCAGATTCTTCGCCTTCTTGTTTCTCCCCCTCGTCATCAACTTGTTTGACTGCCGGTGTTGAGCCATTCACACCATAACTGACATCACCGGCGGTAAAAGCGCCGTGCCCATGCGCAATCATGGCCATTACGACAACAGCCGCCATAAACGCTCTTAAAAAATATGTGTTCATGAAATTTGTCTTTCCAAAAGCCGCCCTGTCGTGCGATTAATACAACGACATCGCTTCAGCCAAAGGACAAAAACAACTCTTTTTATTCTCCAAGACTATACACCACCGACCCGGCTCATGCCAACTGTTTCATTCAATGTATATTCTCAAAGCAGGCGCAAAGTTGCCGTTTTGTGTCGGAACCGGCGCTGTCGGCGTCCCGATGATTACCGCATACAGGCAAAATTCAGATGCGGCAAACTTCGACGCCACATCTGGATACATGGCAATGCATGACTGTACAATAAGAGCAAGGCGGGAAATTGTGCGAATGTCCCGCGTCAACAAGGAGAATTGACATGGTACCCAAAAGCGTCGTTGTTGTGGGAAGCGCAAATATGGATTTAATCATGCGCATATCCCGTCTGCCCAAGCCGGGCGAATCACTTCTCGGAAGCCATTTCATGACCGCCCACGGCGGCAAAGGCGCCAATCAAGCCGTGGGCGCGGCGCGACTGGGAGCGCAGGTTTCCTTTGTGGGTTGTGTGGGAAATGACACCTTCGGGGCGTTGCAACGGAAGGCTTTTGAACGGGAAGGCGTCTCCATCTCGCATCTGAAAACCAGCTCAACCGCCCCCACCGGCACGGCAATGATCTTGCTCACCGAGTCAGGGCAAAACGCCATTGTCGTGGCCCCCGCAGCCAATGATGACCTGTTGCCCGCGGATATGCATGAGTTGGGCGATTTGTTTGCGCGCGCGGATGTGGTCATAAGCCAATTGGAAATCCCCTTGGAAACGGTGGACGCCGCATTATGCATGGCACGGGATGCCGGCGTTATGTCCATACTGGACGCCGGTCCGGCGAGAAATGTGGCTCCGGAAATCCTGAAGCAGGCCGACATAGTCTCGCCCAACGAAACCGAAGCGGAAACGCTGACGGGCGTTGTCGTGGATTCACTGGACGCAGCGCGCAAAGCGGCGGCGAAGATTCACGCTATGGGTGTGCCGCATGTGGTCATGAAACTGGGCGAACGCGGATGTCTGTACTATGGCGAAGAAGACGTTTTCGCGCCCGCATTTGAAATCAACGCCTTGGACGCCACCGCCGCGGGGGACGCATTCACGGCGGCGCTGGGCGCGGCGTGGGGGCGCATGCCTCTGCGCGATACGCTGCGCTTTGCAAACGCGGCGGGCGCGCTCGCCGCAACCGTAGAAGGAGCGCAACCTTCCATGCCGACGCTGGACGCGGTTAATCATTTTCTCCACGAAAACGGATAGACGCCGGTGTCGTCTGGCGCACAGATTCACCGAATCTTGTATTCCCAACGCGGGCGTTGCCCGCAACCCAACTTCTTTTTCTTGATCGCGGTTTCTGGCCGATAAGGTACTACCGCGCCTCAAAGAAGTGTATAATGCCCGGGACGCGGTTTTGGGAAATATCGGTTGAATATATAGCGCACAAGGACAGAAAAGATGAATCAGACAGGCAACACACCGCAACCCGACGGCATGCGACAGCAAACGTCCTTCACAGCCTATCTCATGGGAAGCGCCTTGGTGGCGGCATTGGGCGGACTGCTTTTTGGCTTTGACACCGCTGTCATTAGCGGCGCGGAACAGCGGCTGCAGGAACTGTTTCAGCCGATGTCCGGCATGGGCGGCGGCGCGCGCGCATTCTGGCACGGCTTTCTCGTCGCCGGCGCGCTCATCGGCACCATTGTCGGCGCGGTCGCCGTGGGCAAACCCGCCGACATCTTTGGACGCCGCGCCACCATGTTTGGGCTGGCAGCGCTCTACTTCGTATCCGCGGTGGGCAGCGCCTTCGCATGGGACTGGTATTCCTTCGTCATATTTCGTTTCATAGGCGGACTTGGCGTGGGCGGCGCCTCGGTGGTGTCACCCATGTACATAGCGGAAATCTCTCCCGCGCCTGTGCGCGGACGGCTCGTGGCCCTGGCGCAGTTCAACATTGTGCTGGGTATTCTGATCGCCTTCCTGTCGAATTACATTATCGGATTGCTGCAACTGGGGGATGTGGAATGGCGCTGGATGTTCGGCGTGGAAGCGTTCCCCGCGGCAGTCTATTTTCTGTTGCTTTTCATGACGCCCCGGAGTCCTCGATGGCTGCTGGCGATGAAACGGGAGAACGAAGCGCGCGCCGTGCTGACCCGTGTGGGCAGCCGTAATGTGGAGACCGAGATCAAGGCCATCAAAGAGTCTCTGGATATTGAACGGCATAACCTGCAAGAGCCCTTCTTCCAGAAAAAATACATGACGCCCATACTACTCGCCATCATGATTGCCGCGTTTAACCAGCTGTCCGGCATCAACGCCATACTCTATTACTCGAAGCGCATCTTTGAAAGCGCGGGCTTCGGCGCAAGCGCCAGCTTGCTAAACTCTGTCGGGCTCGGGGCTGTGAACCTGATATTCACCATGGCCGCGCTCACCGTGATAGACCGGTTCGGACGCAAGAAACTCATGATTGTCGGCTCAATAGGCTATATACTTTCCCTTGGCGCAACCGCACTGGCTTTCTATACACAAAGCCATCTGGTGCAAGGTGATGGCGGCGCATTCGTCCGCGAAATCAGCCAGACCGGCGGATGGGTGGTATTTATCAGCCTGCTGGTGTTTATTGCATCCCACGCATTCGGCCAGGGAGCGGTGATCTGGGTGTTCATCAGCGAAGTGTTCCCCACCCGGGTGCGGGCGCGCGGTCAGGCGCTGGGCAGTTTTACCCACTGGATTTTCGCCGCCGCCATAAGCCAGACCTTCCCCTTGATAGCGGAAGTCTCCGGCGGGCATATATTCGCCTTCTATTGCGTCTGCATGGTCGGGCAATTACTATGGGTGCTCTTCTATATGCCGGAAACCAAAGGCATTTCCCTGGAGGAAATTCAGAAGCGGTTGCATATTGAATAAAGAAACGCTACAACCCTTCAATATCACCGGCGGCATTGCCCGAAAAGGAGTTAACCGCGCCCATGTCCTCGTTCACCTCGACAACGCCCTTGAGCAGTACGCCCCATTGGGCGCTGTTTTCAAACGCGCAGTGTGTGGCATGAATCTGAGTGGGGTTGGCCGCCGAACCCGTAACATACAGATTCGCGTCAAAATAACCGCCGCCAAATTCCACCTTCACATAGGACAACATGTTTGACTCGCTGTTGGAGTTGTAGAATCTGAGACCGTCCCAATAACCGGGAACCGCCTCGGCGCCGGTAAAAATAACAGGCGCCTCCGCCGTGCCTGTCGCGGTCAGGCTTCCGTACTCATTCACACTCATGGAATATCCGGCGGCGGCCAATGCGGATTCCGCCGCCAGCTGGGGCAGGTTGACCACGTCAGGCACCACCACCTTGCACCCGGCAGCGGACACAATCAAAAGCAGTATGCCCGCCTGCCTAAAAAAGAAATGCGTCAGATTTCCCATTATCCCTCCTGCGATAACTTGAGGACGCCAAAGCTGTTTAAGGCCGCCTCACTTCACGCGCAAAATCACGCATACGATCAGCCAAATGCTGCACAACTTCAGGGTGCGCCCCGGCAACATTGTACAACTCCCGCGGGTCGCGCCCAAGATGAAACAATTCGACCTCGGCGTTGGGGGTTTCCCTGCGAAGCTTCCAATCGCCATGGCGCACGGCTTGAAGGTGGTCGCCCCGGAAATAATAGAAATACTCATGGGGCGATTCCGTTTTTCCTTGAAGCAACGGCAGGATATCGCACCCGTCCAGCGTCCGATCCCCAGGAAATGTTGCGCCGGAAAGCGCCGCGAGCGTAGGAAGAACATCCATGGTCGTGGCCACATGCGCGTTTCGCGTGTCCGGCGGGATATGCCCAGGCCAACAGGCAATCATGGGAACCCGGAACCCGCCTTCATAGGTCGTTCCCTTGGCGCCGCGCAGCGGACCGGGCGAACCGCCGTGCCAGCGTTCGACCCCCTCGTGCAACATGCGCTCGGGCAGGTCGAGCCAGGGGCCGTTGTCGCTGGTGAAAATAACAAGCGTATTGTCCGCAATACCTTTCTCTTCCAGTGTCCGGCGTATGCGCCCCACGCTCCAATCAATGGTCTCAATAACATCCCCGTACAGATCGCCGTCCGAAGCGCCTCTGAATCGCTCGGACGTCCTTACCGGAAGATGGGGCATGCTGTGGGCAAGATAAAGAAAAAAAGGCGCGTCATCCGACGCTTCGATAAACTTGACGGCCTCGTCCGTGTAGCGCTCCGTAAGTGTGTCTTGATTGACGGGATGTTCAATGGGTTCGGTGTCACGATAAAGTTGCAGCGGTTCATCGGTCTGCACCCAGGGCTTGCGCATATCGTTGCTGTAAGGCAGGCCGTACCACGAATCAAAGCCGCGTCCCGTGGGCAGCAGCTCCGGACGCTGGTGTCCCAGATGCCATTTGCCCACCGCCATCGTGCGGTATCCCCGCGCCTTAAGCATGTCCGCAATGGTGATTTCTGATTCCGGCAGATGCCTGTCGCTACCCGGTCCGGTGTTGCCGGGCATGCCGCACCGCACTGGATAACGTCCGGTCAACAGCGACGCGCGCGATGGCGAACATACAGGCGCGCCCACGTAAAAGGAAGTCAAGCGCACACCGTCCCGCGCCATCTTATCCAAGTGGGGCGTGCGAATCAGGGGGTGGCCATAGCAACCCAGATCGCCGTATCCCAAGTCATCCGCAAAAATGAGGACAATATTGGGCGGGCGTTCCGTGTCCGACGCGGCGCGCGATATCGCGGGCCATGCCGCCGCGCCTGCGGCTATGCCCGCATACCGTAAAAACGTCCGACGATCAAGCATGGTGTCAATCATATCGCGGTCTCCTGTTTACAGGTATTTTAACACGTCCCCACGTTGCAATCAGTTTTCATCTTCAGGCGGCAACGCTTCCGCAATCACCTCGGCAAAATGCATCGCGGGGTGGTCGGTAATATGCGTAATCTGATGGCGGCAGCTGGCGCCCGAGGCGACAATGCGGGTGTTTTCCGACAACGGATCGAGAAGTTGCTTGAGCGCGTTGGCAACCTGCAGACTGAGTTCGTACTTCTCTTTCATCGCGCCGAAGGCGCCCGCCATGCCGCAACAGCCGCTGTCGAGCAACATCGCGTCGTTGCCCGCCATACGTCCGGCAAGTTGGAGCATTGCGCCGGTATCGGTCAACGCCTTGGCATGGCAGTGCGCATGGATGGCGATACCGCCGTCGAGGGGGCGCAGGGGCAGCGCGTCGGGCGCATCGCGCAGGAGCGCTTCAATGAAATGCTCGAACAGCACCGACCGTTCCGCCGCGGCCTTCGCGCCGTCCAGACCCAGCTCGATGTACTCTTCCCGGAACATGGCATAACACGACGGCTCAAGAAAAATCACCGGCAGGTCGTTGTTCTTAAGCAGCGTGAGGTTTTGTTGCCCGAACCGGCGCGCAACGTCCAGCCGACCCATGCTGAACGCGGGACGGCCGCAACAGGCGCGTCCCTGCAACAAACGCACGCGGTATCCGGCGGCCTCGAGCACCGCCACGGCGGCGCGGCCTATGCGGGGTTCGTTATGACGCACAAAACAGTCGTCCCAAAGCAACACCTCGCCTCGCGCCGCGTCGTGGGCGACGTTGTGCCGCGCCTTGAACCACGCATCGAAACGCTGCGCAGCATACAACGGCAACGGACGCTGCGCGGCAACACCGGCGATGCGTTCCAGCAATAAACGGAAGAGCCGGTTGTCCAACATGGCGTTCGCCAGACGGGGCATACCGCTGCCCACCGCGCCCAGCAAATCCACGCGGCTCAGCAAACGCGCCCGGAACGGCGCGCCGTCGCGGCGATGGCGCGCATGAAGCAGCTCCGCTTTCAGCAACGCCATATTCACATTCGAGGGGCATTCCGTTTCGCAGGCCTTGCAGGACAGGCAATTGCTCAATGCCTGTTCCAGCGCATCGTTGACCAGCGGGTCTTCGTCGTCCACCCGCCCCTCGAGTGCGGCGCGGATAAGGTTGGCACGGCCCCGCGTGGACATGATCTCGTCGCCCGTGGCCTGATAGGTCGGGCACATGACAGGCGCGTCCTTGCGGCAGCCGCCGCAGCCGTTGCACTGTTCGAGGTTTCCCGCGAACGAGTGGTCTTTCGCGTCGAAGAGCAACACCGGCTCAAAGGGGACGGGAATATACGCGCCGTCGCCCTGGCGCAGGTCGCGATCAATGCGCCAGCGTCCAGTGTCGAAA
>DSBB01000070.1 GCA_011046175.1 Candidatus Hydrogenedentota bacterium
ACAATTTTTTGTCCGTTTGACCTATAGACCACGACCACCGTCATTCCCGTGAAAACGGGAATCCATCTGGCGTTAACAGTTCTTCTTGTATCTTCTGGATTCCCGCTTTCGCGGGAATGACGGGACACGTCACGTCAGTGTGTATTACTTGGGTTGCGGGCGATGCCCGCTTACCATACAAAAGAGTGGACGCGCATCCATCACGCGTCCACTCCTGATTCTGCATACTAAAATTTAATTGATGGCGCAACCGTATTATTTGCGGCGACGGATGCCGATGGCGCCTGCCAGCGCGCACGCGCCCGCCAGCAATGTCAGGCCAACCGCGCTGCCCACGGGCATTCCGGGGTCTTCCGTCACAACAAGCGTCGTCGAGGCGATAATGGCGCCTTCAACGGCCTTGCCCGTGTCAATGTCCACACCAACGCCGTACTTGCCGGAATCTTCAATGGTCACTGCGCCAAGCGGCAGGGTCGCACCCGTGGCGTCGGGGATCGCCATCCAACCGTAAACATCGCACCAGCGATCGCACGTCTGCTCGCCTTCTTCGCCGATCCACTTGCCGCACTCCTGGCCCACGACATCCCATATATACCACTGGTACGCCGCCGCAGATGCGCCGCTCGCCAAATCAGACACATTGACGGCCAGGGTGACATCATCATCAACATAAGCGCTGCCGCCGCCCTGGACGGTCACTTTCGCGGGAGGACGCGAAGCGGGGTCCAGCGCCGCCGCGCCAAATTCCTGGTGCGTCATGGCCGGATTCACCTGAATCAACCAATCATAGAGTTCCCGGTTGGTGAAGCCGTTGGCCGAAGCGTCGCCGTCCGCGCTCAAAGCGGGCACGGTTTGCCATGTAATAACCGGTGGCTGTATTCCAAGGTCGGCAAGCAGACCCACCAATTCATCCAACGCCGCAAGGGTAGGATCATCACCCATGGTCGCCGCCGCGCAAATAATACCGCCCAACGCCGGCAAGGCCCACGGCGCCGCTGCGTAGAGTATCGCACGGATATCTACTGGGTCTTGCAGACCGACATCCACTGCTCGCAACGCATCACACAGCGGCGGCACCAAAGCGTCCATGTTGCTCTGCAACGCCGCCGTGGCCTGCGCATTCATGGGGCTGGCGGGATCGTTCAACACTTCCGCCAAAACAGCCAGCTCGAAACGATCAGGTATACCGTTCGAGGTCACGGGTATCTCGAGGCAATCATCAACCGGCCCGTTAATATCCATATTCTGGCACTGAATAATATACCCAAACTGCTCAATCTCCGCCGCAAAACCTGCAACCGGGTCCAATCCACAGTACAGTTGGTCCATCCAACCACAAAAATCATAGGTACCCGCCGCAGGCAGGTCAATCGTAAAAGGCTCAACCTCTGCAATTACCATATCGGGGTGCAAATAATACAAGAGGTCCCACGACGGCATGCCGGCAAATGATACCAGTGGCCAAATCACATCACACGGCAACTCGCTCTCCCCTTCAAGACACTCACTGCCCGGATCGGGCGGCATCGGGGTATGCATACAAATATTCGGGTCCGGTGTGCCTGGATCACATATTCCCGAACACGCCGAACTATCCGGTATCGGATCGTGCGCGACTGCCGGCAAAGCCACCAAGGCAAGCAGCCCAAAGCTCATCATCATCACAATTACACTTGACTTTTTCATGATCGTTACGTCCTCCTGGTTGTTCTAAAATTCCAGACTCGAAAAGTTAAAAACCCAACACATACCTGACTAAGACGAATGCCCGCATTCACAACACGCTTCGCGCGCCTGTGCTCACGGCACTCTCACACCATATAAAACCTTCAACTTTCGACAATGCTTCTGTACTAATGATACACAATATCTTCCGTAATGTCAAGCCTTTTTTTATTTATTTCTTGAGCAAATCCACATAACCAACTGTTCAGCGTCCGCTATCACGCCCAATTCTCTGAATGAAGTATACCATGCGCGCCCGCAAAAAATGCAAATTTTTTTGCTTGTTTTTTGTATATCCTTTTTGATGAATATGTTATGAGCGAATGCCGGGTCTAAAACTTCACGGAAAGTTCGGGCGGCGCCGGATTGGGCGTGATACGGCGGCGCGCAGCGAAAATCCCGTGATATATTCGGCGCGACATCATTTCATGGGCGCTTGGCCCGCAACATGTCCCGCGCGGCCAGAAGCGCCTGCCGCACACTTTCAGGCGCCGTGCCACCCGGCTGGTTGCGCCGCGACAGAATCGTTGCCGTGGCCAGCGCGTCAAACACGTCCTCATCAATGTCGGCGCAGAATTTTTTCAGCGTGTCAATGGAAAGATTTTCCAATGTGGTCCGCCGCGCGATGCAATGACGCACAATCTCGCCCACAATGTGGTGCGCTTCGCGGAACGCCATGCCTTTCGCCGCGAGATAATCCGCCAGATCGGTTGCCGCCATGAACCCCTGCGAAAGCGCTTCTTCCATGCGCGCGGCATTCACCCGTATCCCGGGCAACATCTCGGCAAACACGGCCAGACACAACTGCGTCGTATCCGACGCATGAAACACAGGCTCCTTGTCTTCCTGCAAGTCGCGATTATACGTCAAAGGCAGCCCCTTCATCAGGCTCAACAACGCGGCGAGATCGGCAAAGACACGCCCCGCCTTCCCGCGCGTCAGCTCGGCGGCGTCCGGATTCTTCTTCTGCGGCATGATGCTCGAACCCGTGCTGAATGCGTCGCCTATTTCGATGAAACCAAAGGCCGGGCTGTTCCACAGGATCAGTTCCTCGCTCCAGCGCGACAGATGCATCATGACCATGGCGCACGCGGCGCAAAATTCGATGAGATAATCCCGGTCCGACACGGCGTCCATGCTGTTCGCCGACAGCGCTTCGAACCCGAGTTCGCGCGCCACCTGATCGCGGTTGATGGGATGGGGCGTGCCCGCCAGCGCCGCCGAACCCAACGGCATGACGTTGACGCGTTTGCGCAGTTCGGCGAACCGTTCCCGATCACGCTTAAACATCTCGAAATACGCCAGCAGGTGATGGGCGAGCAAGACAGGCTGCGCCGGTTGCAGGTGGGTGTACCCGGGCAACGCCGCCGATTCATGCGCCTCGGCAAAATCCACTATTGCGGTTTGCAGCCCCTCGAGCAATTCCCCCAGGGCGTCCACCTGATCCCGCGTCCACAGACGCATATCCGTGGCAATCTGGTCGTTGCGGCTGCGCGCGGTGTGCAGTTTCTTTCCCGTGTCGCCGACGCGCGCAACAAGCATGGCCTCGATATTGCCATGCACATCTTCCAACGCCGGCGACCAAGCCGCATTCCCCGCGTCAACCTCGCGCAGGATCGCTTCCAGGCCGCCGATGATGTCGCCCGATTCCGCGGCGCTGATGACGCCGCAGTCGCCCAACATGCGCGCATGGGCGATACTGGCGCGTATATCCCATGGCGCAAGCCTGGCGTCAAAACCGACCGACGCGCCCAACGCTTCCATCAGCGCATGCGGCGGCGTCTCGAATCTTCCACCCCAAAGTTTGTTCATGATTGTTCACTCCATGCGTCGTGCGACGCGCGTATTGCATAAGCGTTATGGACGGTATGGACACTATGGACAAGCGCGGCGCTTATTCTTTTTTCTTCGACATGGATTTTTCTATCAGGTCGTCCAATTCCCTGCGGATGGCGGCCAGTATTTCCTTGCGATGCGCCTCCGATATTTTGTAATGCTGCGCCGTCTCAAGCAATTCCATGGTGCGCTTGCTCACCTGATACGCAAAATCCTGTACCTTCATGGCAAAATCCTTTATCCGTTGTTGACCTGTACCGCAACGTCCCCAGTATGATAAAGGAAACGGGTCATCAACCGGTATCCCGGCAAACGACCCGCAATAGATTGTTCTGTCATCCGTGCATGGAACACGGCGCAACGGCGCCCTTAACGATATTGCGCCATGAGCGCCGCGGCGTCCAGCTTCAGACCCGGCCCCATGGTGCTGCTTATGGCGCAGGACTTGAGATAAGTGCCCTTGCACGCGGCCGGACGCGCTTTCACAATGGTCTCTATGACCCGTTCGGCATTTTCCTTAATCTGTTCCGCGGTAAACGACACCTTTCCCACGGGCACGTGAATATTCGCGTTTTTGTCCACGCGGAACTCGATCTTGCCGGCCTTGATTTCCGCCACAGCCTGTCCCACATCGTTAGTGACGGTTCCCGCCTTCGGGCTGGGCATCAGGCCGCGCGGGCCAAGCACCTTGCCCAGTTTGCCGACTACGCGCATCATGGCGGGCGTCGCCACGGCGGCGTCGAAATCCGTCCAGCCGCCCTGTATCTTGTTGGCCAGTTCCTCGCCCCCAACTTCTTCCGCGCCGGCGTCTGTGGCCGCCTTAATCTGCTCCTCCTGATCGCAAAAAACCACAACGCGCATGCTCTTGCCCGTGCCGTGCGGCAGCGATACGGAGCCGCGCACCATTTGGTCCGCATGGCGCGGGTCAACACCCAGCAGGAACGCGAGTTCGACCGTTTCGTCAAACTTCGCCGTGGCGCACTCCTTTATCAGATTCGCGCACTCCTCAACGGTGTAATAACGGTTGTGATCAACCTTCTCGCGGACCGCGTTCACTCTCTTGCTGTGTTTTGGCATTGTCGTTCCTCCCGTGGTGCAAACGGAACAGACGTTCCTCCCACGTTATGTTGTTTACGGTTGCTGTATTCAAAAACGGCGCAACGCCGCTTTGCTTATCCTTCCACCAACAGTCCCATGCTCCGCGCCGTGCCGCGGACCATGCTTTTGGCCGTTTCGAGCGACGCGGCGTTCAGGTCTTCCATTTTTAACGACGCGATCTCCTCTATCTGCGCTTCCGTAACTGATCCAACCTTCGTCTTGTTGGGTTCGCTGGAAGCCTTCGCCAGCTTCGCCGAGCGTTTCAGCAGTACGGCCGCAGGCGGCGTCTTCGTGATAAAGCTGAAACTGCGGTCATCAAAAATCGTAATGACCACCGGGATGACCAACCCCTGCTGTTCGCGGGTGCGCTCGTTGAACTGATTGCAAAAGTCCATGATGTTCACGCCGTGCTGACCCAGCGCCGGGCCCACGGGCGGCGCCGGATTGGCCTGTCCCGCGTTTACCTGTAATTTCACCTGCGCTTTGATTTTCTTTTTCTTGGGGGGCATGTAACCGTCACTCCATTTATATTTGTTCCACTTGCCAGAACTCGACTTCAACGCTCGTCTGGCGCTCAAAAATTTCAACCATTACTTTCACCACGCTCCGCTCCGCGTTGATTTCCTCGATTCTGCCGAGAAAATTCGCGAAGGGGCCGTCATTAATCCGCACTCGCTCGCCAACCTCGAAATCAATCTTCGGCTTGGGACGCTCCCGCTCGCCGCGCACCACCTCGATGATGGCCTGCACTTCGCTGTCCTCTAGCGGGACGGGAACCGTGCGCGACCCGATGAATCCGGTCACGCTGGGCGTTTCTTTTATCATGTGCCACAATTCGGCGTATTGTTCCGGGTGCTCCGGCAGCTGCAACAGCACATAGCCCGGGAAACACTTATGCTTGGATACGCGCTTTTGGCCGCCCCGCACCACTTCAACCTGCTCAATGGGCACAAACACATTGGTCAGCAGTTGCGGATTCTCCATTTGCTGCGCGCGCGCAAGCAACATGTCGCGAACGGCGCCTTCCTGGCCGGAATGGGCGTGCAGCGCATACCAGCGCCGGGGAATACCGTCATCCGGCGGCTCGCGCAATTGCAGCGACTGCGCCGCATCGTCTTCAACGGCATTCTCTTCCCCCACATCCGAGGGCTGCTCTTGAAGATCTTTATCCGTCACAACTTGTCTCCCTAACGCGGACTTTGTCCGCAGCCATAACGTGAACGCGGCGGCCCCGCCGCTTCCACGTTGTGCAAAAACTAACTTGCAAAATTCAATATCATCATGATCACAAAACCAAAAACCCGGTCATACACAAACACAATCGCCGCCATGATCAACAGCAGGAACAAGGTCACTTTCGTGGAGGCAACCAAGTCTTCCCGGCTTGGCCATGTCACTTTTTTCAGTTCACTGATGATATCGTCAAAAAATTCCTGGATGCGCGTCACAATACCGGCGCGCGGTTCATCCGCTGTAACTTGCTTGGCCATAATGTTTCTCTTGCCCTAACGTAAGCCGTCGTTTTTATTCAGCATAAAAATAAATAAAATGGCAGGGGTGGAGGGACTCGAACCCCCAACCTTCGGCTTTGGAGGCCGCTGCACTAGCCATTGTGCTACACCCCTGCGCGAATACAGGGAACGATGCGGACATTGACGCGCCTCCCATTGGAAAAAAACGCCCATGCCGCAGGCTGTCTGCCATTAAAATGTATCTCCACGCCCGATCACGATCGCCCGTGATTCGGGGACATATAACCGTTGTCACTCGATAATCTTCGTAACGACGCCGGCGCCGACGGTGCGACCGCCCTCGCGAATCGCGAAGCGAAGCTCCTCGGCCATGGCAATGGGCGTAATCAACTCCGCCG
>DSBB01000158.1 GCA_011046175.1 Candidatus Hydrogenedentota bacterium
AATGTAAACACGTTTGATCAGCCGGGTGTTGAGGAAGGCAAACGCATCGCCCGCAAATTGATGGGAGGACGCGGGTGATTTCGCAGGCGATTCGCAAGCCGGCCGCTTTGTGCCCTTACGATTTTACCTGGGCGCGGCGCATCCGGCACGCTTTCCGGCTGATTGTGGCGCTGTGTTTTGCGTTCACCTCCGCGTTATGGTTTTCAGAAAGTTATTTGCGCTATGACCGCAGCGAAACCCAGTACCGAATGGCGCTGACGCTGCACCCGGCGCAGGCGAGACCGATTCTTCGGACGGTGGTGCGACGCGAGACGGAGCAAAACGAACTTCCACCCGCGCGATATGTGGAAGCGCTTGCGCAGGTGGAAGAACCCGACCGCGCACTTGAAAATTATGAACTTGCCTACAAGGCCAATCCGCGCAACGCCTCACTAATTATCAATTATGGCTGCGCTCTCTATCAGGACGGCCAGTTTGAAGAAGCGCGTGAACGTTTCCGGGAAGCGGGCGTCAATCCGCCTCGCAATATCCTGCCCCGCTATCTTGAGGCCGCCGCGTTGGCGGCAAGCCTGACTGACGACGCCGATTTGAGCGATGTGATCGCATTGCTGACCCGCGCCAACACCTCGGAGGACCCTGTGCTGTTTCCTGAGCCGCTCTGGCACGAAACATTGCCCACTCAAGGCCAACGCTATCTGGAACAACGCCGGGAGATCGCGCAGCGGATGGTGACGCCCATCGCGCAATGCGCCGCCACCGTCTGCGACCGCGCGCAGTTGCACATAAGCCAGGGGGATATTCGCGATTGGGACGCGTGGCTCACGACAATCGCCCTTATGGGCGACCGGCTTGCCGGCAATAATCCCGACGATTCCCACCCAACCATTCCACAGATGGTTGCCGCCCTCGAGATACAACGCGACGCCACCAAGTTGCGCGCCGCCATTTCCGAACTGACAGGCGGGGTGGTGAACGCGGCATTAACCGACGCGCTGCTGCGCCTTGACGAGGCAATTGACGCGCTCCACGATTTTGATGCTACGTATCACAAACAACTGACATTGCAGTCCTCCCGTTTATTCCAGCCCATTGAACTGCTTGTGTTGACAACATTCGCCTTTCTCCTGCTATACGCCACGGGATGGTTTCTCCATTATCTGGGCGCCGGTGGAAAAAGCGCGCGGGCCGTGCCACATTTATGGATCGGAAGAATTGTTCCGGTGTTGGGGCTGTCCGGCATGTTGGGAATTTTGCTCGCATTAATGGTTGCCCATAACACCTCCTCCTATTCGACGTGGGAACGCGACATCTCGGCTTTCTGGCACTGGGCCCTTGGGTTGCTCCTCTGCTTCGGCATTGTCTACCCGCCGCTGCTCGCAAAAATGCGGCGCATGTTCGACCGTATCGCTGAATGCGATGAAGACGGCGCGGCAAAGCAACCATCCTCCGCCTCGAGAATCCGACTGCCCCTTCGGCGCTATATCGGCATATACGGCTGCCTGTTGCGGCGCTATGCGGGCGTTCTCCTTGGCGGGCTGGTTATCACGGTTTGTGTATGGATGCTGACTTATCGCATTGCATCTGGTCTCTACCCATTCCAGATGTCGCTGATTCCGTGCGGCGTCGGCATGGAGACAAATCTACTCATTGAAGAAGTGCGCCACTATCTCGCCACGCCTTAACAGCCTTACGCAGGGGAAATAACCTATGCGGCATTTTCCGGAACAACGGGTCAAACTGAACGGCTTGTGCCCGTATTTCACCCGTTTCCCGTTGCGTTTCCCCCTCGAACGAATGGCAAAAGCGCATACCGGAGAATGGGCGCTCGACCCCTTTTGCGGTTGCGGCACAACCCTGTTTGCGGCGCGCCTGCTGGGCGTGAATGCGGTCGGTGTTGACGGCAGCCGCATAGCGACAATTATTGCGCGCGCCAAGATGCAACAACTGACGCCAAAGGCGGTAATTGACAGGGCAACGCACATTCTGACATCTGCGCCAATGACCGAAACGCCCAAAGGCCCCTTCTGGGAATTGTGTTATGCGCCTGAAACCTTGGAGGCGTTATGCCGGTTCCGCGCCTCTTTCACAAAAAGCCTTTTGTCTCCGACAGATAATGCGCTGTGCGCCTTGCTGCTGGGCATGCTGCACGGCACAAATAAGGGAGAAACACGCCGTTTCTTTTCCAATCGTCTCCCCGCTGATTTTGCGCCCCGTCCCGACGATGCCGTAGCCGTCTGGACAAGGCGCAATTTAAAGCCGCCCGCCTGTGATGTTCCGTCCATGATTGCCCGACGCGCACGCCTTCTGCTGTCAGAACAGCCCAAGGCCGCCGGGGGAAGCGTCCATGAAGCCGACAGCCGATATATTAAACTGGAAGCGCTTGGCCGTGTCTTTGACTGGGTGGTTACCTCGCCGCCCTATTACGGCATGAACAGCTATTCGGTGGACCAATGGCTGCGTCATTGGCTTGTCGGCGGCGAAGCCGTTCCGCAATACAATACGGGACGGCAGATTTCCCAACAGACCCCCGACGCCTATGTCGCCGATCTGGGAAAAGTCTGGAGAAACCTTGCCGTGGCGTGTCGTCCCGGCACAAGACTCGTCGCGCGCATCGGTGATGTGACCGGCGCCGACGCGCCGCCGGCCGTTGAACTGCTGAAGGCATCCCTGCATAATGCCGCCGTCGGCTGGAAGATTTACACATGCCGGGCGGTGCGGAATACATCGCCACCGTCGCCATCTCGTCCGTTGTTCGCGCCACCCGCGCCCAAACCAGTAAATGAGACGGAACTGTTCGCCCGTTTTGAACCCTGACGACGGCGCGCTCTTATATGCCATCTTCGTAAGATTGGGGTTGGGATTGCCGTCGTTAGCGTGCGACAGCGCAATGCGTTAAAAGCCTATACACCCCCTTGTATAAATGTGTAAGATATAACATTTTATTGCCCGTCGTATTTTGAAAAATAGCCTGTCGCGCCGTATAAATGGATAATACGTTCTTCCTCCATGAGGGCACTTTGCAGCCATCTTGTGTAACATGAATGGAATTTTTTTCCACAGTTGCAACGACGGGCGAATGAACAGTTTTTTTTGTATGAACTCCGAAACCTTAAATTCCCGCCTGAAGTCAAAGAAGTGTATTGTTTTAATAGCAACGGTTGTAATCGATCTTATAACACATGGTAATCGGTGACCCGGAAGCCGAACATGCCGATGTGCAATCGTAACAAAAAGCAAACGGCGATGGAGATTTAATGATGAAAAGAAAAGGCTTTACCCTGATCGAGCTGCTGGTCGTAATAGCCATTATCGGCATACTTGCGGCCATACTGCTGCCGGCGCTGGCGCGCGCGCGCGAAGCGGCGCGCCGAGCCAGCTGTCAGAACAACCTGAAACAATGGGGGTTGATCTACAAGATGTACGCCGGTGAGTCGCCGGGCGAGAAATTTCCCCCCATGCAATTTCAGGCCTATTCGTTGAGCAGCGCCGATATTGCCATTGGCCCCATGGTTACAACCGTTTATCCGGAGTATCTCACCGATCCGGCCATCATTATATGCCCTTCCGACGCAAACAGCAATGTGGATGATTTGCGCAATGAGGCGGGCAATTACATCATCTACGAGGAGGGCAAGCGTGACCTCATAGACACCAGTTATGCCTATCTGGGCTGGGTGCTGGACAAATGCGGCGATGACATGGCGGCGGAAACTTTTATCGCGTTGGGCGATTTGATGAGCATCATCCCCCATGTGTCCGACAGGTTTATCCTTGACGATCCCGACGCGTCAGGCCCGTACCAATTTGTGGCGCTCCTTATCGCCACTTTCCAAGAAGTGATGACCCGGCGTTCCGCAGGAGAAGACCCGCCCGTGGCCAGTTTCCAAGTGGTGGACGGCGACAAAAAGGTGGAACCGTTTCAGGGCGGTTCCGGCGAAATACCCATGGGCAACGGCAATGGCGACACCATTTACCGGCTGCGTGAAGGGGTGGAACGTTTCCTCATAACGGACATCAACAATCCGGGCGCCAGCGCAACGGCGCAAAGCAATGTCTGGGTGATGTTTGACGCTGTGTCCACCAATGTCAAGTATTTTAACCATGTGCCCGGCGGTTCCAATGTGTTGTATATGGACGGACATGTGGAGTTTTTACGTTATCCTTCAACCAAGGCGCCGGCAAACAAGGGTATGGCGCTGTTTTTGGGCACCATATTAGACCGCACCCGCGGCTGATTTGTGCGGCAACCTGCATCAGCGCAAGGAGGAATGAATATGAAGCGTGTCGTCTGTGTATCAATAGCGTTGACGCTTGTGGCGTTCACGTTCACCGGTTGCGGACCATCGGTTGAGGAACGCACAGTGCTTGACCAATTCAATCAGCTGCCGGAGCTGATTGAAAAAGGCGGATATGTAAAAAGCTTCGAACGTTTTGAAGGACAGAAAGAGAAAGTGTTCATTATTGAGGCGGAAATCGTAAATGACGAGGACGTGCCTATCGGCCGCCTGCGGTCGGAGCGTGTTGAAGGCTTTGGAACACGCAAGCCCCGCATCCAGTGGTATGAAACCCCGGGTGTGCGCGAAGAATGGAAGACTCCACAACGCGGTCGGGGCAGACGGGGTCCGCAAAGACAAGGTGACGGCCGGCAACGCAACTCTGACGGCGGATAATCCGCTACGCCCAAACGAACCGACACGGCAACGCTGTTTGTGCGACTTGGTTTTTGAGGGGGCTTGCTTTTTTCCAGTGGTTCGTAAACCACCCGTTTCCAAAATCATGGAATATCCACGATAACAAAATTTATCCCGTTGGCCGCAACCGTGACAGTGATCCGCGCGCCTCTATCATCGTCCACGGGATATTCCGTGTTGGCGGTGACTTGCAGCAACGCATGTTCGCGAATCTCCTGAAATTCCGACTCGGTGTAGATGCGCCGTTTTTCGGGGTCGGGCAACGCTCTGTGGCGCCGGGCAAGACCGTAACAGGAGTTATTTAGGCTGTCAAAGCGATATTCCCGCACGTCCACCCGGTCGCCCGAAAGGCCGCTGACGCGAAGGCCGATTTCGAATTCTGCGCCGGACCGCGAAGCGGTGTCTTCATGATTATGGGCATAGATCACAATGCGCAAATCTTCCTCCGTACGGGCGGCAAATCCGGAAACGGCATGGGCGCCGATTTGCTCCAGTGGAAAAACCCGGTAATCATTGCGCAGGGTGGATAGCAGGTTGACAACGTGAAACGCTTGGGTGGGTATGACCTCGATGCGGTCAGCAAGTTGGATTTCACGAACCGTGTCGTTCAGTATCTCAAAATTTTTGACGATACCGGGCCAGTGCATCAGTATCAGGTCGCCGCCGTAAGCGTAGCGGGCGTCCTTGGTTCCCTGTTGCAGGAGCCGTCCCTGATAATCCGCCATCCACGAGACGAAATATCCGTTGTCCAGATACATGCCGCCCGCGCCGGGATCCAGAACAGGACGCCATGTGGGCACGGTCTCATGACTGACAACCGGCAATTCGGCGTAATAGTCCGCGTCTATCTCAAGGGCGCGTTTCTTGCCCTGAATCAGTTTCCCCGCCGCCGTGTGGGACGCACCATAAGTGTGTATGGAGAGGAAGTCCAGCGGCGCTCCCCGGCCCTCGTTCGCGCTGCATAATCGTTCCACCCGCTCCGAGCGTTTCCCGTCGAGGCGCGGGTCCGCATAAGCCGCGTTCAGGGTCAACGCATCGTCGCTGTCCACATTCGGCGAACAATGAATCAGGAAATCGTCGAGCCGCAGGTGTTGCGCGCCCCAGATGGCGCCCAGTTCCAAGCCGCCCACCTGCACCTTTTCCGAATCATAGCCGCACTCTTCAAAGGCGCGCAGGATCGCGTCAGAAGTATAGTCGTAAAACCGCTGCAACTCCTCCCAGTCCCGGTTGCGCCAGTACGCGGACATAAGGTCGGGTTCATTGAGAACAACCCAGGGCCATTCGAGCGCAGCGTCGCCGTAACGCTCAATGAGATGGCGGGTGATGACGCGGGTTACGTCATGATGCTGCGCAAGGTCTTTCGCCGTGGTGCCCGTCTGCCCGTCAATGGCAAGGCACCCGATGGCATCCGCGAACCGGGGGATAACGCGCCGCCCATAGGTCCCCTGTATGATGTCCCATTCATGGTCCACACGTCCCCAGTAATAGCGCGGCGTGCCCACGGGATTGAATTTGCGCAGGTAGGCGCCGCCCGGCGGGAAGAATCCCGGCGCGTCCGGATTCTCCGCCACAGGCAGGGGACGGGTGTACTCCAGTTGCCATCCCGCAGGCGGATCATCGAAATCCGTCACCCGGACAGTCCGAGCGTTATCATGCGCCGTAATCACAAAAGCGCAGGCGCTGTTCACGCCGTCGGCGATCAACACTTCATCACCCGGATGATAATCTTCGCTGACGGGGCGGTTGGAGGCGATCCCATATTGTTCGTGTCCGAAGAA
>DSBB01000390.1 GCA_011046175.1 Candidatus Hydrogenedentota bacterium
GGCATTATCTACACCAGTTGGGGCGAAGTCCCCGACCCGTGGGCGGCATTGGAACTTACCGCCGAACACACATGGTCCTTCGGCAAACCGGAGTATAAACCGTAACGCAACTGTCCGGCAAGCATAATAGGTTGAAGCCACCTTACGTCCGGAAGCGCCCGTCGTTCCCGTTTTCACGGGGATGGCGGTCATGCACTGTTCTCCCGCAATACTTTCCTTGTGATTACCACCGCGCCTGATGCTCTTCCGCCCAACCGAGGACATTGTCCACCGCTATCGGTTTGCCGTCCACCCGCAGGATTCCGGAGAACCGTCCAAACATCTGATGGGTCTTTGCGCTAATCACCAGCAAATTCAACGCTCCCGCTTTTTCATAAAACGGCGCAAACTCCAACCGGACGGTTTGGCTTGATTGCGTACGCATGCGCCACGGACGCATGAAATCGTTGCCGTCGTATTCAAAAACAATATCTTCATGAATCTTATGCAATCGCCCGTTGAGCAATATGCCGTTTTCATTGGCGCCAGCGCCGTCGGTCCATTTTGCCCCCATGTTAATGCCGATCACGTCGGCGCCGCTGTATCCGGAAAAAGCCGCCCAGTTCCAGGCAGTGTTGTACGGCCAGACGCCGCGTCCAAAATCAAGACAGGCGAAGGACGCCCCGGGCGCAAAGACAAGTTTTTCATTACCCCAGACAAGCGTTCCCGTCGCGGGCAGGCACTGGTGTTTGGAAGTAAATTGAAACAGACGCTTGTTCCAAGGAACGACGACATTCAGGTTTTCCGTCCCCGGCGGCCGCTTGATTTCAATGGACGCTTCAAACGGTTTCCCGTCGAACCTCTTAAACGCAAGCGACATGGCAACACCGCTCTCGATACACTCGAAAACAAGATTGGCGGCGCGACTGCTGAAATGCTCCGTGCCGTCAACGGTTTCGGCCATGCGGGGCAGGCGCGGGAAAAACTTCACGGCGGCCTGTTCCGCGAAGCGACCGGTGTCGTATTCCAGAAAGTAAATGGCGCCCAGGGACAAATAATCCAGATGGGCGATGGTTGCCGAAAGAAGAAAGCGATCACCCGTAACACACCAGTAGTTCCATTTCTTCTTTCGCGGAAAATGTTTGTGAAGATTACAAACGTGAAAGGGACGCCGCGACCAACCGACCGCGTCAGGATTCAGTTCGCCGTTGTCTTTGCATAACAAACATTCGGACGTTATTTCACGTTGAGCCATTGTCATATCGTGCGCTCCTCTTTTAGTTCCTCAAACGCCCGCGCCGTCGGCACAACAAAGGGCGCTTTCCCTTACGGCGGAACTCCGCCGGGAAAGCGCCCGCGAGCTTTTCGTTGTGAACTATTGTTGCTCTTTCTTCCCGGACATGAAGCCTTCCGGCCATTCCGTCTTCACGTCGAATTTGTGCAGCGTCGTGTCGGGAACCACCCGTGTCGGCGAGCTTAACACCAGATCGTCTTCGCCGGGCCCGTCAAAGGTTAATTCGACAACAAACGCAGTCCACCCTTTTTCAGGCGTTTCCACCTTGCCGGTGTAAACGCCGTCGGCGTCGGGCGCGAGCTCCGTCGCCTCCCATACCGGCCCCAGTATGTTAATGCGGAAGTCTCGCGACTCCGGGTTGGTTGCCTGCCACAATTTCACAGCCGTGGGCGCAGGCGACGCCGTAACACATGTCGTGTTATCGTCCGGGAACGACCATTTGTATTGCGGTAGCGGCGCCCCGTCAACGATGGACTTGTAAAAGGCGATGAGCGTGCCCGCCGCGTCCGCCTGATCCATGCCGTGTCCCGAGTTCGGCGCATAGCGCAGATAGGTCGGCCCCTGCAAATCATCCCAGTAGAATTTCCATGAATCGTTCAGGAAAAACTGGTCGCCAGTGCCGTTCATGAGAAGCTTGGGCATGGTCAGCCGATCAAGGTAATGGTACGGTTCAACGATTTCCATCAGCGCGTCAAACTCGGGCGACGTAAGCCAATCCATAATGTTCATGCGCACGTAATCGCCCACGGCGGGCGCCCAGAATCCGTACACTGCGTAATGGTGCAGAAAAGAGGGCACCAGATTGAGCAGGTCAATAACAATGGGCGAACAGGCGATGACGCGTTTGTCCACGGCGGCGGTAGTCCATGTCGTCCAACCGCGCTTTGATCCCCCCGCGACAACGAAATTCTCGACGGTGATATTGCCGCCTGCGTCGGACGCGCAAAACGCCTGCACCGTGTCCATGGCCCGAACCACCGCCTTGGTCATGGGCAGGCGCGTCGGCCAGATGGGATCGCCGGTGCGCAGGAATTGGTCCCAGTTATGCGCAATAATTGCGTCTTCACTGCGCCGCCGTCCGTCGCTGGCAAATGTTAGCGGCTGATTGGGCACTTGGTGTATTTGCGCGCACACCGTGTTGGTGGCTTTGACGCACCGTCTGAGGTTCGCGTCAGCGCCCCTGGGCATGCTGCCCCGGTTGCTGCCGCCCCCAATCATCATGAAACCGGTGGCGCTCACCACCTCGTCCGGCACGACAATGACGAGCCAATGCTCCCACAGGGTGCGATCGACCTGCTCCTCAGTGAGCCACGTTTGTGACGCCATGTAGAGGACATGCCCCTTCCAGCCGTCGCCTTCATGCGTATGCCGCAATTCCCATGTGTAACTGGAATCGGGTTTTGCCACATATTCATCCAAAGGCGTTAGGTTTTCCGTCGCCCGCAGATTCGAGCCATGCGACACGCCTGATAGGACAAGCGCCACAGCCGTCAGGAACAGGAACGGACTTCTGCGTGATTTCATGTCAATATCTCCTCTTCTTAATTTGTTTTATGCCCGGCCAAACCCAACCTGTTGGCGCGGGCAGGAATAACAAAAAGCCTCGGGATCACGACGGAACCCAAGGCTTTGGACTTCTTATCCCTATTATTAGGTTTCAATCAGCCCTTTTCAGGGAATGACGGCTGCTACTCTTCCTTTGGCGCTTCGCCTTCGGCGTCTTTCGCTGAAACGGGGCCTTTCCTTTGCCGTAATTGCTCCTTTTGTTCAGGCGTCAGTTGTATGGGCGCACGCGGCATTACGCCGGCGGGCCGGGTAGGAACGCGCACGCGGGCAATATTAAACGGGATTTCGATTTCCGGATATTCTTCCAAGTTCGTGCGCAGAATAATGGCCTTGTCTTCAAGCGCGTCGGAGCATGGCATGTTCTCCAGACGAAGCAAGTAGACATTATCGCCCGAGGGCGTCAATGTGGCTGTAATATCCTCAAGGGGGGCAACCACTTCAAGAATTTCAAATTCCGTGATGCGTCCCGGCGAAATCCGGAGTTGCTGCGACGTCACTTCGCCGGGTTTTTCGTTGTACCGGATATGTATGACCGGCGGCATGATTTGCAGCGGCCCAACAACCTGCAAACTTATGGACAGCCAGATGACCGACCGTTCCTGGGAGTCGGTGCGGATTATCATACGGCCATTGTGATGGCCGGGCGGCAGTTCGCCCTTGGTGCGGATTATCAGATCATAGGATTTTCCCTCTTCAACCGTCTTGATTTCATGTTCGATAAAGTCCATTCCAGTCAATTCGGCGGACAACACCGTAAATGTAACGTCGTCAACGGTGGATTTGATGTTAACCGAGGCCTCGCGAGGCTCATCATCGCGGATTTCACCGAAATTTATCCGGTCGGGCTCCACGGCAATAGAGGCCAGCACCGTTCCCACCATGCGCAACTGCACCGTGGGCGTCTCGGGATCGTTTGTGGCCACTGTCACCACTTTTGTCTGGGGTCCCTGGCGACCGCGCAGATTGGTGACAGCGCCAATCTTTATCTCCTCGTCCGGCTCCAGCGTATCTTTTTCCAGTTCGGTGGTCGTGCAACCGCAGGAAGCGCGCACGTTGGTGATTTTCAAGACGCCCGTGCCTTCGTTGCGCAGGACAAAATGATGCGTAACCTTTTCCGTGTCCCGCATGGCGCCAAAGTCGTAGGTGGGTTCTGGCACCACCAGTTTCGGCGTGCCGCCTTCAACCGCCTGCTCGCCGGCGGATTCCGCGGGCGCATCGTCAGCGGCCGCTTTCGCAGCCGGATATCTTCGCGATACCGGCGTTTCAACGGCCTCGTCCGTTTCGCTTGCCTTTGCTGCTTCCACAGGCGCAACGGCTTCCTCCGTCGCTTCTGCCGTTTCTTCCTCCTCGCCCACATCAGCCTGTTCTTCTGCGGCGGGGGGCGCCGTGGCGGGCGCGGCCGGTTTCGCGGCGGGCTTAACCGCATCTGTAGACGCTTTGGGTTGGCCGCACGAAAAGGCGACGAGACAAATCGCCGCCAAAACCATTAACATTCGATACTTCTTCATCGCAGATCACCTTTCCATGGTAAATCCCGGCGCATTCCATTTCCGCGCTTCGGGTTGTAACTAGAACCACTTCCATCCCCTGAAATCATTATAGCATTCCAAGGGGCGTCACAAAAAAACTCACACCGCAGGGCTCCACCTATAGTATACGTTTTATAAACGCATTCATGCCCATACTTTGGGACATCTTTTTGAGGCACTATGGATACAGGTGCGCCTCCATCCTCTTTTGTTGTATTTCTTCCGCTTCAAGACGCAACGCCTGCGCCTGTTCCCGCAATTCGCCGGCCCGTGCGTTCTCGCCTTTTTTGTCGTAAAAATCCGCAATATCGGACAGCGCGGCGGCGTAATGATACCGATGCCCCGGCGTGATCGGCGTGAGGGCCATAATCTCGCGCCATTCCTCCAGGCTTTTCAGGATCAACATCTCGCTGTCCACCTCCGATTCATTCAGGGCGGGCCACAACAACGCCTGCGCATAAAACATGCGGGCGTCGGGATGGCGGGAGTTGCGGCGCGCCAACGTGCCGCCCCACCTCAGATATTCATCAATCCAGAACGAACGGTCAACACCGAAAACATAATGCACGTGCATTTCATACCATTTCATAATGTTCAACGCAAGCTCGTGATTATGAGGAAACCATCCGTCTATTCTCTCCAATTCTTTTATCCATGCCGCGATATTGTCGAGCGCTCTGTTGCGGACGCGATAAGGATTCCTGTAGGGAACCATCAGGCCGTCCAAGGGCGCCGCTTCCCCGGGTTGAACGCGGACATACTTGTTGGGCTGATCCGGTGAAGGCTTGTAAAACATGCAGGCCTCCGCCACGCTTTCCAAGTCGTCGAGAAACAGCAACGCGAGGCGAATTGGAATGCGGGGATGATTCCCGGGCTTTTCGCCGCGTCGAAGCATTTCCCCGTACTCGGTCAGCTCGGGTATAAAGAAGCGGCCAATACGCATGCGGCGCTTCAACTGCGCGTCGTCGGACACTCCCAGAAAGCCAAACCGTCCCAACACAATCTGTTGCGCATACACGCGGAATGCCGCGCCCGCGCATACCGCCAGAAGCGCGATCAGAACAACGGCCGCCATTCTATGGGCCCAGATGAAAACGCCCCGTTTCCCGTTCCCGTCTTCCCCGTCCGAATCATTCAGCGCATCCTTGCTCCCGTTTTCCGGAGAAGCGCTCATGGCCGCCCTGGTATAGAACAAACCGGCGTACACTATGGCAAACATCACCAGGGAGGGATGGCTGAAATTTATATCAAGAAAAGCGTGCAGGCAGAAGGCCGTCACACCTGTGTACAGCCCCAGCAAAATACATTTCTCATCCGTGTTTGTCTCATGAATAATGCGCCACGCGCCCCACAATCCGAAATAGACCCAGAAGAGCGCAAACAACAAACCGCCCAACAACCCGGTTTCGGCAAACATTTGCAGGAATCCATTATGCGCTTCGCGCACATCTCCGGCGCCGATGTATTGGTATGCCGGATACGCTATGGCGAAATTACCCGGCCCCACGCCGGTGAACAGGTTGTCCCACGCCATACGCAGGGCAACACGCCAGTACCCGAAACGCAGGCGCAGCGAGGCGGGATCGGCCAAATCTGTCGCAGTCGGCGTAATGCCTTCTTCCTGCAACTGATTTGTTGCGGCGGGCGAACGCATCGCGCCGGGTTGCGGGGCGTTGTTTTGCGCATAAGACGGCGCGTTGCTTATCTCCGCGGCGCATAAGGCTATTACAGCCACGGCCGTCAGCAGCAGCGCCTGCGTGATTTGGCGGCGTTGAAAAATCGAGGCGGTCAGATGTCGCGCCCTCTGTGGCGTCATGAAGAACAAAACGCCCCCCCAAGCCATGGCAAACAATACCCCGAGATAAGCGCCGCGCGAATAAGTGACCCAAAGCGTGTAAAGCAGCAACGGCGCCAGAACGAGCGCTGCCGCAAACCGACACAAATACCAAAAACCGTCAAGACCATAACGGGTCAACAACAAAATCGCGCCCAGCGCCGTCGCGCAGGCGACAATAAACACAAACGCAGTCAGCGGCGCGGTCTGGAGATAAAACGGCAGCGGCGCCACCGAATCGCGATACTCCCGTGGGA
>DSBB01000066.1 GCA_011046175.1 Candidatus Hydrogenedentota bacterium
ACAGTACCCGATGCGGCGCAGCACATCCAGATTGTTGCGGGGCTTTTGTCCAAACACGCGCATTTCCCCGCGGCTGGGACGGTACAGGCCCAGCGCAAGTTTAATAAAGGTGCTTTTTCCCGCGCCGTTCGGCCCCAGCAGACCCGTGATGCGCTCTTCGATGTTGAGGTCAAGGTTGTTCACGGCGACCACTTCGCCGAACCATTTGGACAGGGATTGCGCTTCTATTATCGCCGTCATGCCGCTATCTCCGCGCGACGCACCTTGCGCAGTATGATGGCGAGCGCGACAAGGCACACCACAACCGCGTACAAGAAGCACCATTTCCACGACAGCGTAAACAGGATGCGCTCGTCACCGAACACCGTCTCGCCTATCCGTCGCAACGCCAGCGGAAAGGATATTGCCATGTAGTCGCGCTGGCGCAACATGCCGGCAAACAACATGCCGAGACTCGAATTGGCAACCAGCGCCATGATCACCGTGATGGCCGCGTAATTTTGACTGGGCAGCAGCGCGGAACACGCCAGTATGCACAATACGGTCGGCAGTACGATTGCCAGCGAATAGGCCATGATGGATATGGGCCACCACCAACTCGCCTGTATCGTTTCCATGCCGGGCAACAGCAGATTGTGCAGCACAACCAGCAGGATGCCCGGCGCCGCCGTAACGGAAAGGCCAAGCAACATAAGCGTCAGCGTTTTGCCGAGCGAATAGTCCACCCACGTAAGGGGCTTCGAGAAATATATTTCCATAAGATTGTTTTTGAAGTCATTGCAAATCATGCCCGAGCCGGAGTACAACAGCAGAATAAACATGATCGTCGTTTGCAGGTACAGGAAACTGAAAAAGGTGTCCGGCCCGATATACGCGATGTCCAGATTGGCGAACACAATCTGCAGCGGGTGGTTCGGGTCCTGGGCGAGCACGTCATACGCCACTATCTGCAAAAGCCGGAGGACGATGTGCAAGCAGGCGATAAGCACCAGCGCCTTGAACACGCGGAATTTCGCCAGCGTCTTCATCTCCTGCTCGATGACCACGAGCCAGCGGAAATGACGCCGCGGCTGTCCTTCGTATCGGCGGTATGTTTTCGTGTAAATAGGCACGCGCTATTCCTTGATCATTGCCTGTAAAAAGGCCTCTTCAAGACTTCGACGCGCAGGCTGATAATGGCGAATCTGCGTGTTGCAGTCCCGCGCAATCCCGAACAGCCGCTGCGCGCCGCCTTCCTGAGACAAACGCACCAGCCACGTATTGGACGGATGGAGCCGCGCGCACTCGAATCCCGCGTCGCGGGCCGCGGCCACAAACATCTGGTCGTTTTCGCGTAATCGTATCTCGCAATATTCATGGCGGGGCGCGGTCATTTCGCTGATATTGCCCTCATGCACCACCTTGCCCTTGTCAATCATGACGACCCGCTCGCACACGTGCTGCACATCCGGCAGCAAATGGGACGAGACAATCACCGTCACGCCGGGACGCGCCGCGATATCGCGCACCAAGTCGAGTATCTCGATGCGCCCGTCCGGGTCAAGCCCGTTGGTGGGTTCATCAAGCAGCAGCAATTTCGGATCATGCAAAATCGCCTGCGCCAGTTTTACCCGTTGCAACATGCCCGTGGAATACGTTTCCATATTGCGATAGCGGCTGTCGCCCAGTTTCACGTAGTTGAGCACTTCATGCGCGCGTTCCAAAGCGTCCACGCGGCTGATGCCGAAAATGCGTCCGCAATATGTAAGAAAGGCGACGGCGCTTACCTTCGGACTGGACACCTCGAGTTCGGGCATGTATCCCAGCCGATGCCTCACTTCAATGGCGCGCGCGGGCATTTCAATGCCGAAAATCTTCACCTCGCCCTTTTCGGCGCGGTTGAAGCCGAGCACCGTCTTGATCAACGTGCTTTTCCCCGCGCCATTCGGTCCAAGCAGGCCGATGGCGCCCCCGCCCACTTGCACGGAAACGCCGTCCAACGCCGGAAAACCATCATAACAAACGGTTACGTCTGAAAATTCAATTATTGGAGTCAACCATCAGCTCCAGTCTGTTAAAGAGTCCGTCTCTGTTGTCGCTTGGGCGCTCTGCCGGCACGCGCGCGTAAGCACAATATCAATAGCTGACCGGCAGGTTCAACGTGAGCACTTCGCCCTCTGTCACCTCGACCAGTTCCACATGGACGTAACGCACTTCAAGGGGGTTGGTTACGCCCAATTCAAAATAGTAAATATCCAACTGCCATTCGCCCTGGGGCACATCCTCCATGACAAACGTGCCGGTGGGCGTTATGCCGACGCTCTGCCCGAGCAGTTCCGTAACTTCGACCGTTTCGCCCAGCGCCGCGTTCATGAAGCCCGGGGGGCTGAGCACGGCGCGTCCGCCAAGCATGTTCGCCGGACCCGGCATGCAGCGCCCTTCGATGCGTCCGCCGGCGCCCGTGCCAAAATCATAGCGCGTCGCCCGGCCCTCTTCAACCGTGACCTGAACGCCGCGCGCGTCATACACGCTTGTGAGATCGCCCGAACTGACGTCGGTGACCATCGCCTGATACACGCCGGACGCGAGGCCGTCGAGATAATAATAGCCGGTATTGTCCGCGTTGGTGTGTTCCGTAACGCCATTGCCCACCACCAACACAACGGCATCCGGCACAGGCTGTCCGTCGCGATAGACATAACCTTCGAGGGCGCCGCCGGAACCGAAACGCACGCGCGCGTTTTGTTCTTTGCCGCCTTCAGCCAGGAAAATCATCTCGCTTTGGGCGTTGGGATAATTCGGATGCTGCGCAATGATAACATAATCGCCCGCGGGCAGGCTTTCAAACGTAAACGCGCCGTCGTCGCCAACGCGCTGCGCCCGGTTCTCGGGCACGGCGTTGGCCGCCAGCATCATCAGCGCTTCGGCGGGCGAGGACGCTTCGAGCAGGGAAACGGACGCGCCTTGCACGCTGCCGCCGTCTCCCGCAAGCACGACGCCTGAAATGACGCCGCCTTTTTCGTCAAGAGTCAACACAATGCCGTCAAGGATTTCGCCCGCTTCAATGCTTATCTCTTCCCGAGCAGGGGTGTACCCGGAGGCGGAGCCTTCAATGCGGTATGCGCCCGCATTCAGGATCAACTCGAAACTGCCGTCGGCGGCGAAGAAACTTTCGTTGCGCGCCGAATCGCCCATCATGCCCATCATGCTGATGGAACCGGTGCGTTCCGAGACGGGATACGCGGCCACATCATAGCTTTCCGGCGCTTGATTCGTTGCCTTGATCAGCACGCGCCCGCGTACGCGCGCCGATTGACGCAGCGTGATGCGCAACGCTTCATTCAGCCGCACGCGCCGCACGGTGGTGGGCGAAAAACCGTCGCAATTGACGACAATGGTGTATTGGCCGGGGCTGACCCCGTCAAATTGAAACGCGCCGTTGTTCGAGGTGGTCTCGGTGCGGTCGGACCCCTCCAGGCCGCCCATGCTTACCCCGGCAAGACGCACCTGCGCGCCGTCTATGCCCTGTCCCCGGTCGTTGACCACCGTGCCGTACACGGTGTGTGAACCTTCGTCAACACCGCGCAACGTCAGGCGGATATTTGTGAGATCGCTGTAACCATCGGGATAAATCGGGTAGCCCACAGGTGAAATGCGATAGCCTTGTTTCTGCGCGAAAATCTGGTATTCGCCGCCGGGCAGTTCTTGCAGCGTGAACATGCCGTCCCCGTCCGTGCTGGCGCCGCGGAACGCCTGCGGCGCGGTCATGGCGCTGAAAAAACGGCCATAAGACGGTATGCACATGACCTCAGCGCCCGCAATGGGGTTGTTGCTGCCGTCAACAACCTGTCCGTACACATTGGTGCCGGCAAACATGTAAATATCCACGCGCACCGTGCGGTGGCTTGGTGAAAGGATAAAAGGATCGCTTAACTGCGGCGCGTACGCGCCTGACAGGGCATGTATCCTGAACTCGGCGTTCAACGGAACGCCCGTCAGTTCGTAATAACCGTCGTCACCGGAAGTGTCTGTTACAGGCGCGCGCTGCTGACTGGCCATTTTCAACGCCTGGGACAGGATGCTCTCGCCCGAAGTCAGCATCAGGCTTGTCTGCGGAACGGGTTCCTGGTCGGGCGACAGCACATAACCCCACACCATGCCGGCGGCGTCAACGGTAAAATCAACGCCGGTTACCTTGTCGTCGGCGGACCGGATGCTCACACGTTGGTAGGGCAGATCGCGTCCGGCCATGTACGGCGTTCCACGCAGGTCAACGGCCACGCCATATTGGCCGGGCGACAGCCCCTTAATCACATACGTGCCGTCCGACTCCGTCACTCCAGACGCTCCGTCAGGCGATTCAACGCGCACGATCAGGCCGGAGACGCCTTTGTTTTCGCCCGCTTCCAAAACCGTTCCCGATATGCTCGCGCCGCTTGAAAGCGACGCTTCAATGCGCGCCTCGAGCAAGTTTTCATGCAACCGGGGCGTTGCGGCCGTGAATCTCACATAACCGGGCGCGGTGATCACCACCTCGTATATCCCCTCGTAGGGAACTTTCACGGAAAAGGCGCCCGTCTTGTCAGATTGCACACGGTGGGGGCGCGTCATTTGCGTGCGCATCGCGCGACGTTCTCCGTCGTTCATGGAAGCCAACATCACGGCGTCATCTTCGGTAAACGTGCGCGTCGCCGCGATCTGCGCGTTGCGGATGGGTTCTCCCGAGGACGCGGCGACAACACGCCCCAAAATGACATATATCGCCTCCGGTTCTTCCGGAAGCGCCACCTCCGGCACGACGGTCTCCACGTCAGCCGCCGCTTCAGACGCGGGAACAGGCTTGGGCGGTGTCGGCGCCGGCGGCGGCGCCGCGTCATAGCGCCGCGCGCGCTCCTCGGGGCGCGGTTCATAAGCAATCCGCGAAGAGGGCGGCGGCGCCGGCTTGCGCGGAACAAGCATGAACGCCAGGCCGATGAGCGCTATCAGCACCAGGACAATCATTGCCACAACGCGAATAACAGGAACCGATGATACTGAACGTCTTTTGGATGCCATAAAAAACCCGTATCTTGTCCGGCGTGGACACCGGAAAAACAGCGCAACCTGTCCGAAAACACCGACCCCGCGTAACAAGGGGGTGCTCCGGACGCAGACAACGCCTGCGAACCAACGCCTCCTTTCAGGGGATATTATTCCACCCTGAAATCAGCACAACATACCTGTAACGACGGGAAACGACCATAAGTATACACGCTGCGACTTAATATCCGCCGTCAAAACGCCGCCAACACGTCGCAGGATGCCCGTCTTCACAAAAAAAGTCCCGACAGCGGACGCGCCGGAGTCGGGTAGCGTTCATTTCGGGCCCCGTTACTCGGTAAACATCAATTTATGCACCTGCATAACCAAGGCCACAACGCAGGCGGCAACAGCCAGCACAAAGCTCGCCACAAGCGAGTAGGCGCCTTGGTAACTCGAAAAGGTCATTGTCAACGCCGTAATGTAATAGTCAAATTGCCCCTTGCCGCCGGAAACGCCCTCGGAATAAAGGAAACTGAGTTTTGTGAACCAGACAACCACGGCGGCCATGGCCAGACTGGCGATCAACACAACCGCCAATGTCGCCATGGACATGGCAAACCGCGTCTTTTCATGGTCGCGCAAATGTGCGATGCGCAAACGCGCCTCAACGCCGCGCTGCAACGTGATGGGCGCTTTCAAAAAGGGCTCATCGGCCAGCGCCTCGCGAATCAGGGCGTCAAGATCGTCCATTGGCTCGAACATTTCATCCATTTGCGAACACTTCCTTTTCGACGATATGCCGCAATTGCTTGCGCGCGCGGAACATCCAGGTCTTGAGCGTGCCCAGCGGCACATCCATGACCTGCGCAATCTCATCGTAAGAAGAACCATTCAGGTAATACAGCGTGATGATGGTTGCGTAGCGATCCGACAGATAGGTGACGCAGCGGCGGATTTGTTCTTTCATATCCGCCTCTTCCGGCGCGTGCTCCACCGCCTTTATGTTATTGCCCGCTTCGCGGGGCAATTCAACCTCGCCGCGCCGTTTGCGACGGCTGAGTTCAGTGAGACACACACTGGACGTTACGCGATACATCCAAGTGGTGAAACTGCAATCCCCGCGAAACCCCTTCAATAAACGGAAGGCCTTCAAGAACGCTTCCTGCGCCATATCCTCCGCTTGGGCGGCGTCCCGCATAAATCGGTAGGAGACATTATAGACGAGGTGCTGATGCCGTCGGACCAGTTCGGAAAAGGCGTCCCGGTCGCCCGATTGCGACTGCCTTACCAAAACGGCGTCCTCGAGGCGCTCGAGGCCGGATTCTTTAATGCCTGCCGGGGCGGTTATTACTGCTGCTCTGGTCATGTAACACTCCTTTGTATCACGATGTCTCCGTTCATGGAGTTCACCGATACCATGGTGTCGCCCGAACCGATTCTGCCATGAAC
>DSBB01000381.1 GCA_011046175.1 Candidatus Hydrogenedentota bacterium
CGGTCAAGCCTTTGTTGTAGTTGTGGGCGCAATCGAAAAAATTAACGCCCCGGTCAAAAGCGGCCTTCATCAGCGCGCGAGACGTGGGTTCGTCCGCCTCGTTGCCAAACGTCATTGTGCCCAGGCACACCGGAGAAATTTCCAGCCCGGTTGTTCCCAGTCGTACATATTCCATGTTTCAATATCTCCTCAGGTTGTTTGTCCTGCGTGTTCGACCTATTGTATATAGGTTGCCCGAGGCCGCGCAACGCCCGCCGGATGCGGCCATATCCTTTTCCGTTTCACGTGCCGAAGTCGTCGCGGGAACAGCATGCGCGCGGGGAGTTTGACTGCAATACACTCTCTTTGTCGTCTCCCCTTTGGCATTACTTGTAAAAAAACGCGACAAAGGAATATACTAAAGGCGCATAGGATCAGTATATCGCATGTTTATGCGGCGCGTCTCACGCAAATGCGGCGTCGGAACCGCCCGCATGCATGATGCAACAGTCTGGCAAGACAGCAACTATAGGAGCAATTTATTATGTGGACTCCGGGACTTGGAGAATTATTGATCATTTTCGCCATTGTGCTTGTGCTCTTTGGCGGCGGCAAACTTGCCGGTGTGGGCAAGTCGTTGGGCACGGCCATATCAGAATTCAAGACGGCGGTCAGTGACGATAAGAAAGAGGAGAAGAAATCCTCTGACGAAACGCCTTCCGCCTGATTCGTTTATGGCTTCGATTGTTGCGGGGGCGAAGACAAGGAAATAACCGAAGGGAGGATTTGTCACCGTGAATTCAAAGCACACCCCGTCACGCCGCGATTTCTTGAAGTCGGCAGGCGCGGCTGCCGCCGGATTTTCGATTGTTCCGCGTCATGTGCTGGGCGGCGCCATGTTTACGGCGCCCAGCGACGAGATAACCCGCGCCGTCATCGGCGTGGGCGGCATGGGACGCGGGCATCTGGGCTATCCCGGCGCGCGGACGGTCGCGATATGCGATGTTGACCGGAAGCGATTGGAAGAGACGCTCGAGCGCCTTGATGAGGGCGTGGACGGCTACCGGGACTTCCGGGAAGTGCTCGCGCGCGACGATGTGGACGTGGTGCATATTGCCACGCCGCCGCACTGGCACGGCATCATCAGCGCGGAGGCCGCCCGCGCCGGAAAAGACATCTGGTGCGAAAAGCCCATGACGCGCACCATCGGCGAGGGGCGCAAGGTGGTCGAGGCCGTGCAACAGAACGGCGTTATGTTCCGACTCAACACGTGGTTCCGGTTCCGCGCCGATTTTTACGGGTTCGGCTCCACGGTTCATCCCATTAAGAAACTGGTGAAAAGCGGCATGCTCGGCTGGCCGCTCACGGTTACTATCGGCCAGGCCACCGGTTTCGATTTCAAATTCCAATGGAGCGGACACACCGACCTCATCCCCGAACCCGTTCCGGAAGAACTGGATTATGACTTCTGGCTCGGGCCCGCGCCGTACAAGCCCTACCACCCCCACCGCACCCACAGTACGTTCCGAGGCTATTGGGACTACGACGGAGGCGGCCTGGGAGATATGGGACAGCACTACCTCGACCCGGTGCAATACCTCTTGGAAAAGGACGCCACCAGCCCGGTAACCGTCGAAGTGGACGCGCCCCAACAGCATTACGACGCGGCGGGAGAATGGCGCCGCATTGAAATGACGTATGAAGACGGATGCAAGATTATTCTGGACGCTGTAAACACCGGCAGCGATATCCCGTATATTGAAGGCCCCGAGGGCAAACTGTATCGCGGGTTCCGCTCGGATATTCCCGATATTAAAAGAAAAGTGGCGGCGCTGCCCGATCCGGAACCGCAGGAACCCGATTTCTACAAAGCGGTGCGAACGCGGCGGAAATTCCCGTTGAACGAAGCGAACGGGCATCGCTCCTGCACCATTGTCAATCTGGGCGTGATTGCGCTGCGGCTCGGGCGCGGATTTTCCTATGACCCCGTCAGGGAAGAAAGCCCCGGAGATGAGGCGGTGAACCGGCTGATACATCAGCCTATGCGCAGTCCCTGGTATATTTAATCGCGAATCGTGACATGGACGCGCGCGTTTATCGCAGCAAAGCGCTCTCTTTGATAAGCGCGACTGCGGCTAAAGTCAAACGATATGTATGCGTATTTATGAAATCGCCCGTCAGGCGGCCATGACTATTTTGTGTGCCTTTGCAACTTGCCGGAGATAGTGGTATATGACGAATCTATGCGGATTTCGATGTGTTTTGTTTATTGCGCTTGCGCTGGGTGCGGCGGCGCAGGCGTTTGCGATGACCATGGAAGAAGCGCTGGCGGAATTGCCCGCGAAGGACAGCGCTCATGGGGCGGAATTATTTGAGCGGATCGCCTCCGGCGACGAAGCGCTGATTGTCGCGCTTTGCGACAGTGTGCGGCTGTGGGAGGAGGGCGCCAATCCGAAAGTGCCCATGGCGCTGCATGGTCTGGCCACCCATGTGACGCATCCCGAACATGGCGCGAACAGAGCCAAGGTGGCGCGTGTAATCGAGGGCGCGTTGAACAGGACGGAGGGCCCCGAACTAAAACGCTTTTTCATGAACCTGCTGCGCGTGTGCGGGGACGCTTCCTCGCTTGCGGCGGTGGCGCCCTATGTATGTGACACGACATTGTTTGAAGATGCCGTGTACACGGTTGAAGCCATCGGCGGCGACGGCGCGCTGCTGTTGCTGGAAAACGTTGCGTGCGAGGATATGCCGGCGGCGGTACGGACGGCTGTGGATACGGCGCTGATGCGGATGCGCGACACCGTAATGCGGGATACCGACAAGACAGGGTTGGACGCCATGATTCTTGCCGCGGCGGCCGCGCCGCCCGCGCAGGGGGACAGTGTGCGCGTTGCGGTGTTGTGCCGGGAGGCGCTGGGCAATAATCAATTGTCCGACCAGGCGCGGGCAACGGCGTTGCGCGCTTTGGCGAACACGGACGCGTCCAACATATTGCCCGACCTGATTGCGGCGGCCGGCGACGCTTCGCCGCTGGTGTGGGGGCAGGCGCTCCAACTGGCTGGAACGCTGCCCGGCGAGGACGCATCGCGGGCATGGGTGAAACAACTTCCCAAATTGCCGGCGCCCGTGCGCCCCCAGGTGATTTTCATGCTGGGACACCGTGATGACAACACGGCGCGCGCCGCTGTGCGCGAGGCGCTTGCCGCCGACGCGCTTGATCTGCGACTGGCCGCTTATGAAACCATAGGCCGCCACGGCGGCAAGCGCGCGTTGACCGCCCTCGGACGCGCCATGGGAAAGGCCGAGTCCGCCACGGAAGTTGAGGCGATCAAGAACGCGATGCTGCAATTCCCCGAACCTGACGTCAGCCGCATTGCGTCGAAAGGCGCCGGACGGGGCGGCAAGTTGCAACGAATCGCCTACTTGGAAATTATCAGCGGCCGTTGCGCGAAACAGCAACTGCGGAGTGTGCGCCAATGCCTGAAAGACAAGGAACCGCAGGTGCGGCGCGCCGCCTTTGCCGCGTTGGCGGCGGTAGGTGAACAAAAAGACCTGGAGACGCTGTTCGAGCATCTGCTCGCCGAGGAAGACAATGCCGCGATGAACGCCGCGCGCGGCGCGATTGTGGATATTGCCGATAGATATGACGCAAGGGCTGCGACCCTGAAGAAAATAGAAGGCTTCTTTGGCGATGCTTCGCTTGACATCCGGACGCGTCTGTTAAAAACGCTGGATGCGTTTGGCGACGCCAACGCGCTGGACGCGGTTAAACAAATAACCGAAGACGCGTTGTTTGGCGATTTGACGGACACGCGCGCCGCAGCATTGGAAACGCTGGGCGCTTGGCGCGACGCGCGCGCCTGCGACATACTCTCAGACTTTTTCGAGCGCTTGGAAGATGAAGAAACGCGCATGGCGACGCTGCGACAACTGCTGATCGCCGTTCCACGCACCATCAGCGACGGGGCGAAACAAAAGGCGCGGTGGGCGCGGGTGGAGCCCCTGTGCCGCACGGACGCCGAAAAACAGGCGGTGGCGGAAGCCCTCGAGAAAATCAAGTGACGTTTTGCGCGGGCGGACAATTGAGTGTCATGTTCCCAGGACTATTTGCCGCTTTCCTGATACAACGCTGTTACCGCATTTAGTATCTGCGCTTCCAAGCCCGGCTTCCAGGCGTTGGGGATGCCGTAGATGAGTTGCGCGTCTTTGCCTTCATAGCCCCCTTCCGCGAGAACGGTTTCCGAAGGGATGTAGGCAAGGAGGTTGTTGGCGTAACCCATGACAAAGGCGTCGTCGTCGAGTCGTTCTTTGACTTGGATGGCGTAGGCCACAACCACTTCTCCGCCAAGGGTTACAAGGGTCTGTCCGCCCAGCCGCCACAGTTGCACGGGATACCACGAATATGCCTCGGGCAGGGTTCCCTGCCGTTCCAGCGTGTCCAGCAGCGCTTGAGTGCAGCTTTGCGCGTAGCCGCCGCTGCCCGCGGCCCGTTCGCGCAGGGTGTCCGCATCCGGCGGCGGCGTCAACGCGAGGGTGATTTCCTGGTACGCTGTGGCCAACTGCGCTTCCAGCGGACGCATGGGCTCGTCGCACACGCGCATGACGGCCGCGGCGAGGGTGCGCCCATACTGCCGCGCCAACGCTACGCTGCGCCGGGGCAGCGCATTTTGATCTGCGCCGCATCCGGCGAAGAACATGGCCGTCGCGCCGGGATGCGCCTCCTCCAGCGCGATCTGGGCGAATCCCGGATAATCGCCGCACCACAGGTAGTCGCTGAGCACCGTGGCATGGCAGGCGTACCCGAACACAACCGCCGCAACCGTGCCGTCCGAGCGGGTGATCTTCAATACGGGCACAGCGTGGTCATGCGGCCCGTCAACCACAGTTGTGGGGGTCAGCGCGCGCTCGTTGTTGTTGCGCCGATTTACGGCGATGCGGGCGACGCCGTTGCCGGAGGACAAGGCGGCGGGCCGCAAATTTGCCAGCGCTTCGCCCGCCAACGCGACAATCCGGTCTTCCAGCCACGCCGTGTACGCCAGCAGTTTCACTTCCTCAGCGTCGTCGAAGGTATACATGCAGCGCAGCGACGCGCCGATGACGGGCGCGCTGTGCGTGTGCGACGCGCTCAGAATAATCTGCGCCCGCGTCAATCCGAATTGCGCCTCAATCCGGCTGCAAATGCGGTCCGCCACATCCTTCGGATAGCCGAGGATGTCGCTGGTGAAAAGAAGACCGCGGCCGCCCGAAGCGTCCTCCAGCGCGAGCGCCTTTACCCACAACGGGTGCAGCATGCCTTCCGACGGGTGATTCCGCGCGGCATAGCCCGCAAGCCACAGGGGCTCCTGCGGCGTGATATCCGCGCGGGCAACACCGGCCTTCCACGGCGTTTCCTGCGCATGGACGGGCGGCGCCGACATGGCGCAAAACGCCGCCACAACAAACACGGCTGCAATGGGATCGTATTTCATGGCAAAGCGACTCCTTTCGTCAATATTCGAGGCTCAGTATACAGCTATCCGAACAATACCTCAAAGTCTTTTTTCTCTTTTGCAGCTGTCAGACCCTGCCAACCTGGAGAGCCGTCCACACCGCGAACGCGAATTTGATGAAGCCCCGGATTAACGGGTATACTATTTGTTCCTGATTCAATTTAAGCGAATCACGGCTGTTCTTTCACAAATCAAATTACCTTAAACTACGTTTGCCCGTATCACACGGGCGGAACCCGCACCGGAGGTTACTTCATGGCAGCAATTGAACCGGGGAAAGTACGCAACGTTGGCATTGTGGGACACGGCGGCGTCGGTAAAACAATGCTGGTCGAGCATATTCTGCACAAGACCGGCCTCACCGGGCGCCTGGGCACGGTGGAAGAGGGCAACACGGTTTGCGATTATCTCGAGGAAGAAATCGAGCGCAAGCATAGCATTGCCATGTCTTTGGCGCATTTGGAGTGGAAAGACGGTCGTATCCATCTGATAGACCATCCCGGATACATGGATTTCCTGGGGGAAATGGCCTCGTCCGCGCCGCTTATTGACGGTATGGTTATTGTTGTGGACGCGTCCACGGGCGTACAGGTGGGCATGGACAACGCATGGAAATATGCGGAACGGTTTAACGTGCCCCGGGCTTTTTTTGTAAACAAACTGGATCGGGAGCACACCAATTTCGACGAGACCGTCGCCATGTTGCAGGAGGCTTACGGGCGTCATTGCGTGCCCCTTGTGGCGCCGATTGGCGAAGGAAGCGACCTGAAGGGCGTGGTCAACATCGTGAACGGCGATCCGGCAAACATGCCGGCCAATGCCGAAACATTAAAGGAAACGCTTGTCGAAGCTGTCGCCGAAACGGACGAAGCGCTCACAGAAAAGTATCTTGAAACCCTTGAACTGTCTCCGGAAGATTTCAGCGCAGGCTTGCAA
>DSBB01000116.1 GCA_011046175.1 Candidatus Hydrogenedentota bacterium
AACAGGGACTGTCCCAAGCGAGCGCAGCGAGCCGGGACTGTCCCTGTTTTTTCGGATTTGCGCGCGCAGCGAGCCGGGACTGTCCCTGTTTTTTCGGATTTGCGCGCGCAGCGAGCCGGGACTGTCCCTGTTTTTTCGGATTTGCGCGCGCAGCGAGCCGGGACTGTCCCTGTTTTTCCGGTAGGCTTCGAGTTCGTCGTCAGCAAGCCGCCCCAGATGGGAGTTAAAGGGGCGCTTGCTGCAAAATGGCGTGTTGGTGAGCAGCGCATGCGCCTGATGCGCGGCGCGTTTGCCGGACGCCACGGCCCGCACCGGCATTTTTTCTTCGCGGGCGGTCATAATTTTCGCGGCATCAGGCGCCGCCGCGCCTTCACACGCCAGTATCACCATGTCGTTTTCCTCAAGACATGTGGTCAGCGGCAATACGCCGAAAAAGGAATCATCCGGGTTAAGTGCAACTTTCGTGGACAGACACACTTCCACATCCCATGCTTGCAGGAAAGCAAACTCCGCGTCAACAAGCGCGTCCGACACCTTGCCGCGCAATCTCGGGCAAAGACAGCCCTCTTTTTCATAAAGGCGGCATCCGTAGCCCAGATGCGCAAGCGCCCGGGTTGCGGCGAGGCCGGCGAATCCCGCGCCGATGACGGCAACCGTCCTGCCGGTGGCCGCCTGCGGCGAAGGGAGCGGCTCCTCGATAAACGCTTCGGCAAGGCTGCCATGAACCGACCGTATGGCAATGGCCTTGTCGTACTGGCCGCGACGGCACACCCGCTCGCAAGGCGCGGCGCATATACGTCCCAGCAACGCGGGAAACAACAAGTCTTCACGTGCAATGGCCAACGCGCCGCCCATATCACCCTGGTGCAAACAGCGCAGCATCTGCGGTGTGCGCAACCCGGCAGGGCAAGCCCGCTCGCAGGGGCCCTCGCAGTCGCCCGCATGTTCAGCAAGCAGCAGGGCAAGCGTATCGCGTCGCAACGCGTGTATCTCTTCGTCGTCCGTAATGATGTTCATGCCGGCCGCCGCCTTTGTTGCGCAGGACAACAGCGTGGCGCCGGTGGCGGCGTCCTTGACCACGCACACCATGCACGATGTCTGCGGTTCCACCCCGGCGCAGTGACACAGTGTCGGAATTTCGACGCCCGCCGCCCTCGCCGCTTCAAGCACGGTGGCGTTTTCCGCCACTTCAATGTTTTGTCCGTTAATGGAAAGTCGCGGCATTTATTCAATCCTCACGGCGTTTGCGGGACAAGCGTCAAAACACCCGTTGCATTTGACGCATCTGGTCTGGTCTATAACATGCGCCTCATAAGGGGTGGCGGCGATCGCGCCGGACGGGCAGGCCTGGGCGCAGCGCGTACAGCCGATGCAGCTGTCCGCGTCTATGGTGAAGGTAAGCAGGGCGCGGCATTTCTTCGCCGGGCAGCGCCCTTGGATATGCGCCTCGAACTCGTCGTGAAAATGGCGCAACCCGGTGAGGATGGGGTTCGGCGCTGTCCTGCCCAGCCCGCACAAACTTTGTTTCTGCGTCACTTCGGCAAGCCGCGCAAGATCATCAAGATTCACAGCGTCGCCCCTGCCCTCGCACAGATTGTCGAGCATGACAAGCAGTTGCGCTGCGCCCACGCGGCAGGGCACGCATTTGCCGCAAGACTCCTTCTGGGTGAACTCGAGAAAATAACGCGCCATTTCAACAATGCAGTCGGTGTCGTCCATCACCACCAGTCCGCCGGAACCCATCATGGCGCCCGCCTCGACCAGCGCTTCATAGTCCACCGGCAGGTCGGCCAGCGATGCGGGGATGCAGCCGCCCGACGGCCCGCCAATCTGCACCGCCTTGAACGCGTGCCCTTCCGTACAGCCGCCGCCCGCCTCTTCCACAATCTGGCGGATGGTCATGCCCATGGGTACTTCAATCAGGCCGCCGTGGTTGATTTTGCCCGCCAGCGCGAATACCTTTGTGCCGGGGCTGCCCGGTGTGCCCAGCGCCGCGAACGCTTCCGCGCCGTTGCGCAGTATCCACGGTACCATGGACAGCGTTTCCACGTTGTTCACCAGCGTGGGCTTGCCGTTGAAGCCGCTGTGCGCCGGGAAGGGAGGACGGAACCGGGGCGATGGGCGGCGACCTTCAAGCGATGCGATGAGCGCGCTTTCTTCGCCGCAGACAAAAGCGCCCGCCCCTTCGCGTACTTCCGCGTCAAAGGGGCGACCCGGGCCCAACGCGTTCTCGCCAAGGATGCCCGCCTCGCGGCACTGGCGCAACGCCTGCCGGGCGCGCTCCACCGCCATCGGATACTCGGAACGGATGTAAAAAATGCCTTGTGACGCGCCCACGGCAACTGCGGCAATGAGCATGCCTTCTATGACGCGGTATGCGAACGACTCCAGCAACATGCGGTCCATGAACGCGCCAGGGTCGCCTTCATCGCCGTTGCATAAGATGTACTTCGGACTGCCGGGGGCGTTGCGAACTTCGCGCCACTTCCGCGCCGTGGGGAAGCCCGCGCCGCCTCGCCCGCGCAACCCGCTCGCCTCAATAACCCGGATGATGGGGTTGTCACAAGACAGATCAGTCGGATCAGTCAGATCAGTCGGATCGGTCAGATCGGTCAGATCAGTCGGATCGGTCAGATCAGTCAGACAACGATGCAATGCCGAAAAGCCGCCCCCGCGGATGTACTCACCCAGGTCGGCGGGGTTCGCCTCGCCCGAGTGTTCCGTGGCGATGCGGCATTGAATGCTCAAGAACTGCGTTACGTCCGGTTCTCGCGGCGCGACACGACGCATGGGCGCCGCTGTTTCGCCCGCATATAGCTTTTCCAGATTGCGTTCAGCCGTGCGACGCAACCGCCCCAAAACGCCGGAAGGCGGAAAATGCCGCAACAGAATGTCCGCCACGGTATCCGGCGACACCTTGGTGTAGGTGTGGATGTCTTCGCCCGGCAGTGCCACTTCAATCAGCGGCAGCAGGTGGCACATGCCCACGCAACTGACCGGCTTGATCACGGCGGGCAGCGCGTAACGCTCCAACACTTCGTCCACCACATCGCGTATGCGCCCGTTGCCGCCCGCAACGCAGCAGGAATCCAGACATATTCGGATTTCCGGCGCATCCACCGGCGCCTGTCTTTTTCGTTCCGCGCCGGATAATCGTGCGCGCGCAGACGCGCGCTCGAAATCCTCGATCATGTCCAGCGCTGCGTCAGGCCGCACATGCCCGTAGGTGACCCCGTCTATCTGCACGGCGGGCGCGAGGGTGCAACATCCTAGACATTGCACCTTCTTCACCGTGTATTGCCCCCGCGCATCGGTGTCTTGGCCCGCTTCTATTTCAAGCGCTTCCAGCGTCGCGTCGTAAACGCGTGTCGCGTCCTTAAGATGACATGCCGTGCCGTCGCATACGCAAATCGTGTGACGTCCACCGGGCGTATCGCGGAATATGGGAAAGAAGGTGGCGACACCGTCCAGATCGGCGGGGGTAATTTCCGTGACCGCAGCGATATGCCGCAGCGCGTCCGGCGGCAAATAGCGGAACTTGCGCTGCACCTCCTGCAGGATGGGCAGTAACGCCTGCCGTTCCCGACCATGCGCCTCGATAATGCGATCCAATTCGTGCGTGTCTATGTTCATGCTGCTCACCGTTCACCAATACAGAGCAACGCGGTTTCTGTGCGCACATAAAGACGGTTCTCCATGAACGCGGGCGTGGTCACTGTTTGCTCGTCAAGGGTGAGCCTTGCCAACTCTTCGTATTCATCTTCATTCTTGAATATCAACACCACTCCTTCAAAGTCTGTGGCATAAATACGATCGCCCACCAACACCGGAGAAGAAAAGAAAGGATCATCGTGCTCATGCACCCAAACCACTTCGCCGTCTTTCGGATGCAGGCAGATAATCTCGCCGCGCGACGTGAGCAGATAAAAGAAGTTGTCCGTGGCAAGGGGACTCGCAATGTCCGGAAGCGATTCATAAAAGTCCCACAGTATCTCCGGTTCGTTAACAGGGACTGTCCCGTCTCCCCGGTCGCTTGGGACTGTCCCTGTTTTTTCGGGTAAACGAATTGCCGTGGCGTCGGCGTATTCGTTGGCGACGAAGAATATGCCTGCGCCATAGGCGGGACTGGGCCCCACTTCGCCGGACAGACAGTCCGCCGACCAGAGCAGACCGCCTGTGCGCGGTTCGTATACGTCCATGTTGCGCGTGGACACCACCGTCAACAACGGCGCGGCCGGCATGCCGGTGAGTATGGGCGACGCCCAGGAGATGCGGTCTCGCTCTCGCTTCCAGACCTCCGCCCCGTCGCGCAGGTCAAAGGCGTACAGGGCGCCGTTCGCGCGCTGGTCGTATTGCACAATCAGCAGGTCGTCAAAAATGATAAGGGACGAAGAATGGCCGTAATGGTTATCCGGTACGCCCAAATGTTTTTCCCAACGTATCGCGCCGCTCTTGTCAAGACACGCCAGATGACCGGTCGCGAAAATGGCGCAGACAATATCGCCCTGCGCCGCGGCTGTCGGCGCCGCCCAACCGGTGTCATCATTGACTTTTGGCGGCTCCACGGGAAAACGCGCGCCCACCAACGTCCGCCAGCGCAGTTCCCCCGTGTCCGCGTCAAAGCAGAACACCTCGCGCCGTTGTTCATCTGCGCCGGTCAGATATACCCGATCGTCCCAGACCACCGGCGAATTGAAACCCGGCAGCGGCGCCGCCGTTTTCCACAAAATGTTTTCGCCGGAAGCGACATTCCAAGCCGTCGGCGCGGTGCTGTAATAAGCGATGCCGTAGCCGCCCGGCCCGCGGAAATTGGGCCATTGTCGCACTACCTCTTCCCAGGCCGGAAAGGTCAAAGCCGCATCCACGGCTGCGGACATCGTGCCCTTATCTTCCGCGGTAATTAGCTCTTCCGCTCTCGGTTCGGGAATATCGAGTTGGGTAAACGTGGCGGCGAGCAACGCGGCAAGCAACCACAACCCGCCCATAAACATGACCAACTCCCGCGCGCGCGCCCGGTCTGTCCAGTAATGCGTTTGGGGCGCATCCGGGGCAGGCCGGGGCAGCCGCGGATGGCAGCTTGCCGCAACGCGCAACGCCGCCACAAACACCAGCCCGGCGATTAGCGCGATCAAGCCGCCTCGGCGCAGCATGTCCTGGCTGGTGAAGAACGCGCCCCGCGCAAGCAAGTCGAGAGAACGTATCGCCTCGATGGTGGCGGCGTCCGCTTCCGACGATCCGGTCAACTGCGACCGCAGCCGCGAAAGATCGGGATGGTCCAGCGGATCCACCGTAGACACACGCCAGTAATTGACAATCAACAGGGATGATACAAGAAAGCATAAAATGCCGGCCACAGTCGCCACTGCGACGGCGGCGCGCAATAGCGTTTCGCTGGTTTTGAAATCTTTGGTTTTTTTGGGAGGCATTCCTATCCTTGCCTGAGGCGCGTTCAAGAGCCAGAGAGTTTTTGCGATTTTGTGGTAACCCAACGCTGCGCGAGGTTCGACCGGTTAAGTATAGCATACGGTTTTCACCGCGGCGAAAGACCGGTATGCCGGAAACTGCGGAAAAATCTTTGCGTCATCCTGTTGGGCGGCGAACCGTTTCTTGAAACACTATTGCCTCAGGCGCGGATCAAGAGCGTCGCGTAGGCCGTCGCCCACGAGGTTGAAGGAAACGACCGTAATGAATACGGCAACGCCGGGAAACGTGACCAGCCACCACGCGAAGTCCACGTAACTCTGAGATTGTTTAAGGATTTCGCCCCAGCTGGCGGTGGGCGGCGGCACGCCGAAGCCAAGGAAACTCAAGCCGGATTCGGTGAGTATCGCGCCCGCCACGCCGAAGGTGGCGCTGACGAACACGGGACTGAGCGAGTTGGGCAGCAGATGCCGGAAAATGATGCGCCGGTCGCTCAAACCGGACGCGCGCGCCGCAATGGCGTACTCCTGTTCCTTCTGCTTGAGGAACTCGCCGCGCACAAGCCGCGCCACGCCCGGCCAGCCGGTGAGACCGATGACTATCATGATGTTCACGATGCTGGGCTCGAGGAACGCCATCACCGTAATGATGAGGAAGAAGGAGGGGATGCAAATCCAGATTTCGATGACGCGCAGGATGAGCGCGTCCACTTTGCCGCCGTAAAAACCCGCAAGCGCGCCCACCACAACGCCGATGATGACGGCGATGCCCACGGCGATGAATCCCACGGACATGGAGATGCGCGCGCCCCAAATAATGCGGCTGAGCACATCCCGGCCCCGGTCGTCCGTGCCAAGCGGGTGCTCACGCGAAGGCGGGCGCAACCGGTTGCGCAGGTCCTGGCGCAACGGACTGTGCGGCACGGGCGGACGCAGCGCGAACTCCCC
>DSBB01000047.1 GCA_011046175.1 Candidatus Hydrogenedentota bacterium
ATACATTGGTTCCCCAAAACGCATGGATTTTACCGTCGTAGGGGACCGCGTAAACACCGCAAAGCGCTTTTGCGACATGGCCGGTCCCGGAAAGGTGGTCGTCGGACATCACACATGGTCCGCCATTAAGGAACGCGCGGAAGGCATGCCAATGGGACAATTAACGCTGAAAGGCAAACAACAAACCGTTCTGGCCTATGAAGTGCATTCATTATTCAAAGAAAAAGAACATGCGTGATGGTAACCGCCACATTGGCTGGAGAACGTTATATCTGTGCGTACCATGATTACAGGCGGCGGCACGGGAGGACATACGTCCCCCGCGGTTGCCGTGATTGAAGAATTAAGAAAGCGCGACGCCCGCCTGCTGCTGCAGTGGGTGGGCAGGAAAGGCGGCATCGAGGAGCAGGTGGCGGAGCAATACGACGTGCCGTTTCGCTCCCTGCCGGTGGAAGGATGGACCCGCGCCAAATCACCGCGCATACTGTTGACCGCCGTCAAACTGGTCTGGTCGCTTTTTCGCGCATGGTTTTACCTGAAAGTATTCCGTCCCCAAGTAGTGTTCGGCGTCGGTGGTTACGTAAGTCTGCCCGCCGTCTGGGTCGCGCAGCGTATGGACATCCCAACAGTCCTGCACGAGCAGAACAAACGGCTCGGGCTGGCGAACCGACTGTGTGCCCGCAAGGCGTCCCGGCTCCTGATCAGCTATCCTGATACTCTCGGTGATTTCCCGGCCGACAAGACGAAAATCGTCGGGAATCCCGTTCGCGCCGCTTTTTTGAATCCTCCGGATATAATACAGGCAAGAGCAACGTTTGCCCTGCAACCAAACGTACCCGTGGTATTGGTAATCGGCGGTAGCCAAGGGGCGCACACCATCAACGCGGCAATGGCATGCGTGGTGCATGCCTTTGACAAAGATGAAGTGCAGTTTATTTGGGGAGCGGGAAAATTTGACGCCATCCAGATGCGCTTAAAAGCGGAGGGCGCGCATGCCTTAACTCAAGTGCATGCCTTTATCGAGGATATGGCAACCGCCTGCGCCGCGGCAGACCTGATTGTGTCCCGCGCCGGCGCTTCAACCACCGCTGAACTGGCTGTTCTGGGCAAACCGTCCGTGCTTATTCCCTATCCCCATGCCGCGGACAACCATCAGGAGCACAACGCCCGCGCCTTTGAGTCCGCAGGCGCGGCGGTGGTGCTGTTGGACAAAGAATGCGCGCCGGACACGTTGGAAGCGTTAATCAGGGAGTTGATTGGCAACTCCGAGAAACTCCTGGCAATGGGACGGGCAGCCAAGGCGCTTGCCCAACCGCTGGCGGCGGAAAACATCGCAGAAACAATTATGGAACTCGTCCATGCCGGCGACACGGCTACTCCTGCTTGAATCGGTCAACAACGAGGATTTCATCAAGGGGAAGCTGTCCGCCGCGCGGGTTCGCTGGTTGCGTGGCCTTGCCGATGGCGAGCATCATAGCAATAACATGGTCTTCAGGCAGATTGATAAGTTTGCCAACCGCGTCAAAATCAAAACCCACCATCGGACACGAATCATAATCCATCGCCCTGGCGACAAGCATCAACGTTTGCGCGATTATGCCGCAGGACCGCATGGCCTCGTCACGCTGCACCTGATCCCGTCCGCGGTAATACGCGTCAATCGCGGGCAATATAAAGTCCTGAAAATCAAGCGGCATATTGCGCCAATACCGTTGTGGCTCCTTTTCCCAAGATTTAAGATCGGCGCATAGAACAAGCAGGAGGGAGGCGTCCGTTACTTGGGACTGGTCCCATGCCACCTCACGCAATTCCCGACGCAATTCAGGATCGCGCACCACAACCAGCCGCCAATTCTGTATATTAAAGGAAGTGGGGGACAACAAGGCCAGTTTCAGCAGTTCCTTTTCCTCGCGTTCCGACATCCGGTGGTTGGGATCAAAATGTTTTACCGCCCTGCGCCCTTCAATTGCTGTGTACAAATCCATAACGCAAGCCCTTCTTTTTGCTTTCTTAACACATAAACAATAATCTATACCAATCGCGGCATCGTTCGCAACCCGTAGTTCTCATCCGGTGCATGCGCAATCCAGGTTTTTGGCGGCTTGCGCCTCGTTGAGCCGGCCCACAGGCATCGTACGCGGCGCTTGATGAAGGACATCAGCGTCTGTCTCGGCAAGTCGCGCGATATCGAGCATGGCATCACAGAAGGCGTCAAGCGTTTCGCGCGATTCGGTTTCGGTGGGTTCAATCATCAGCCCCTCCTTGACGGTAAGCGGGAAATAGACGGTTGGCGCATGGAAACCACGGTCAAGCAGGGCTTTGGCGACATCCAGGGCTCGTATGCCGTGTTTGGACGCAAATGTCGCGGCGCTCAACACGCACTCGTGCATACACAGGCCATCATAAGCGGGACGCCACACGTCCCTCAACCGGGCAAGCACATAGTTGGCGTTGAGCACGGCATTTTCGCTGACGGTTTTCAGACCCTCCGCACCCACGGCCCGCAAATAGGCGTAGGCGCGTAGCGCCACAAGGAAATTACCAAAAAAAGGCGCAATTCTGCCGATGGACTGCGCGCTGTCCTGCAGCGTGTACGTTCCGCCGTCCTTAACCACCCGGGGGTTGGGAAGAAATGGGACGAGTCGTTCGCCGACGGCAATCGCGCCGGAACCGGGGCCGCCCATACCGTGGGGGGTCGCGAATGTCTTGTGCAGATTAAAATGCATCACATCAAAACCGAGATCGCCGGGACGGCACCGGCCCACAATGGCGTTAAGATTAGCGCCGTCATAGTACATCAATGCGCCGTTCTCATGCGCCAGCAGGGCCATGTCCGCCACACGCGGCTCGAACAGGCCGTGCGTGTTGGGGCATGTCAGCATAACGCCCGCTACATGTTCGCCCATAAGCGCCGCGTAAGCGTCAAAATCCACCACTCCCTGAGCGTTCGACGGAATGGTTACCGTTTTGAATCCAGCCATAACGGCGCTCGCCGGGTTTGTGCCGTGGGCGGAATCGGGTATAAGAAGCGTGTCACGCAGGACGCCATTCTGCGCCTTGTGATACGCCGCGATGAGCAGTGCGCCTGTAAGTTCGCCGTGCGCCCCCGCCATAGGCTGCAAACATGCGGCGGTCATACCGGAAACCTCCGCAAGAAGCCGTTCCATTTCGCACACCACCTCCAAGGCGCCCTGACATATTTTGCGGTATGCGTCCGTCATGGCGGTAAATGGATGCAGTCGCGTAAACCCCGGAAGCGCGCCAATTGCCTCCATGATTTTGGGATTGTATTTCATGGTGCAGGAACCAAGCGGATAGTAATGCGAATCCACGCCAAAATTGCGCCGCGATAATTGGGTAAAATGACGCACCACATCCAATTCACTCAATTCGGGAAGCGCTAGCGGCGTATCTCGTTTGACTGCGTCCGGAAGCGAAGCCGCGGGCACGTCCAAAGGCGCAGGCATAACAGCGTGACGTCCCGGCGCGCCCATTTCAAAGATGGTCTTCATAGGGTACTCCTTGCCATGTTCGGGAAGAGCCGCTCGTGCTGATTCCGGCATCCGCCATAAACGATGCAAAGGCGTGTCGTTCTCGATTTGTCATGCCGCGCATTCCCGCAAGGCGGCGGCAAAAGCGTCCAACTCGACGCGGGTCCGTTTCTCCGTCACCGCTATGAGCAGATCGTTTGGCCCGCCTCGGTTCACCGCCTGCAACGGCAACCCTGCCAGGTACTTCTTCTCCAGCATTGCCGCCGTTACGGCTTCCGCGTTTCCCGGCAGACGCACCGAAAATTCATTAAAGGTAGGACCGGCATTCAACACTTCGGCAAAATCCAGTTTTGCCTTCAAATATTCCGCCTTGGCGTGGCACGCCCGGGCCGTTTCGCGCAATCCTTCCTTGCCTAGGAGACACAGGTGAATCAAGGCGCGCAAGGCGCATAACGCCTGATTGGAGCAAATGTTAGAGAGCGCCTTTTCACGGCGGATATGCTGTTCCCGCGCCTGCAACGTAAGCACAAAGCCCCGGCGTCCCGCGGCATCGGTTGTGGCGGCGGCGATGCGTCCGGGCATTTTGCGGATGTGCGCTTTGCGCGTCGCGAGTATGCCCAGATACGGCCCGCCAAACGCCAGGGGCAACCCAACGCTTTGCCCTTCCGCCACCGCAATATCCGCCCCCATCGCGCCGGGCGTCTTCACTAATCCCAACGACACGGGATTCACCGCCAACACCAACAGCGCGCCAACGTCGTGACAACGTCGCGCCAGCTCGCTAAAATCCTGGAGCGTTCCGGGAAACGCGGGATTCTGGGCGATAACGCAAGCGGTATCACCGGCCACAGGTTCGTTGCCGTCTTCAATGGTAAGCGCGGAACCCGACGCATGCGTCAGGAGCATTTCCCGCCAGACCGGGTGGAGCGAATCGTGAACCACCACGCGTGACTTGCCGGTAATGCGCGCCGCCATGATTGCCGACTCGAAGGTCGCCGTGCCGCCGTCGTAAAGAGACGCGTTGGCGCATTCCATATCAGTAATGCGGCATATCATGGACTGATATTCGTAAATAGCTTGTAACGTCCCCTGTGAACATTCAGGTTGATAGGGCGTGTAGGCTGTAAAAAACTCGCTCCGCCCCGCCAACGCGTCCACCGCAGCCGGAATATAGTGGTCGTAATAGCCGCCGCCAAGGAAACTCACGCAGCCAGCGCAATTGCGTCGGGCAAGACCCTCAAAATAACTGGACAAACAGCATTCGCTCATACCTTCGGGCATGTCCAGCGCGTTCACCCGCAATGCTTCAGGAACCACTGCGAACAAGGAAGCCATATCCGCCACGCCAACGGCATTCAGCATCAGCCGCTTTTCCGTCCCGCTGATAACAGACCAGTCCATTCGGCACACTCCCCAAAAGGTTCGGTTAACGAAGTCTATTCCACCGTTTTGAGATATCCACGATAAGACCGGGCGTCCATAAGTTCGTTATATTCTTCTTCGTTGATATCTTTCATCTTGACAATCCAACCCTTGCCATAACAATCGCGGTTAATCAAATCGGGTTCCATTTCAAGAATGTCATTCACTTCCACAACCGTGCCTGATACGGGCGCGTAAACATCGTTCGCAGCTTTCACGGACTCGACCACGGCGACATCTTCGCCCCGTTCCAACACCTTGCCGATTTCAGGCAGTTCCACAAAAGTGATCTCGCCCAGTTCGTCCACGGCATATTCCGTGATACCGATAATGCAGATGCCGTCAAGGTTGACTATCCATTCGTGTTCTTCCGTGTATTTAAGCGTGTCCGGATTCATAAGTCGCTCTCCACCAAAATTTAAGTTATACAACATGGGCTCTACCGCTTCCCTTTTTATAGAGAGGCGGCGTTTCTACCATAACATTCTGTTCACGCGGGCCGGCATGCAAGGGTGTCCCCGGTCTTGCCAATGACAATGGCACATACCCCAAACCAATACCGCATCCGACGCTTGGACCAAAGGTGCCGCTGGTAACTGCGCCGACATCCCTTCCATCATGACGCAGCGTATATCCGTGCCGCGGCGAGCGCCGATCAGGACTGCGAAGCGACACAAGGAGTTGATAGCCACCCGCGTCCCGTTGGGCTTCCAGTCTGGCTTTTCCCGGAAAATCGGTGTGCCAAGCAATAAACCGGCTCATACCTGCTTCCAATGGCGTCCGTTCAGTAGTAACGTCCTGCCCGCTTAAAGGATAACCCATCTCCGTGCGCAGCGTGTCGCGCGCACCGAGACCACAGGGAATCACCCCGGGATGTTCGGCAATTCTCCGCCACAGCGCAGCGGCCGTGTCAGCAGGAACATACAGTTCATACCCAAGTTCACCGGTATAACCTGCCCGAGCAACGATGATACCGTCAGTACGCCGCATGCCCGACCAAAACGCCAAAACGTTGACATCGCCAAAACCAATGTCCCGCAGCACATCAAAAGAACGTGGGCCTTGTATGTCAATTTTCGCTGTAACTTCAGAAATATCCGCAACGCCAGGAACATGAGCCGCAAGCAAAGCGGACACCTTTTCAAGCGGTCCGGCGTTTGTTACAAGCAGCAATTCTTCAGGCGCGAGTTTTAACGCCACACAATCATCAATAATACCTGCATCTTCACGCAACAAGGTCGTATAGCAGCACTTGCCCACGGGCAATGCCACAAGGTCGCCAATGACAAGAGTGCTCAGCGCCCTTAAACCCGCGGCACCTTGAATGTGAAACTTGCCCATGTGCGAGCAATCAAACATGCCCGCATGGGCGCGTACATGCAGATGTTCTTCAATGATACCGGAAAATTGAAGCGGAAGTCCCCATCCGTGGAAATCAACTACACGCCCCTTGTG
>DSBB01000182.1 GCA_011046175.1 Candidatus Hydrogenedentota bacterium
ATTCTGGCCGTTGACCACGGGCCAAGGCCGTTTTTGGATGCGCGCCACGAGATACGGATTATATTTTTCAGTCAGCGTCCACTGCACTCGGGGCCAAACTTCCAGCGCGACAAGCACAACCCCCGCCCACAACAGGGCGACAACCCCATAAAACAGAAGCCGCGTCCGCGTGTTCATAGCTGCCTCGACACGGCTTCTTCCGCCTCGCCAAGCATCTGCTGAATACGCATGTCGCCGCTGTTCAGCATGGCCGCGCGCCGCAAAGACGCCAGCGCGGCGTCATACTCGCGCAACCCCAACTGAGCGCGTCCGAGCATGGCGTACGCCCATGCGTCATCGGGCAGTATGTCAAGCGCGCGCAACGCCGCGTTTACCGCTTCATCATAGCGTTCAAGGTCAACCAGCAACATGGCGATGTTCACATGCGACCACGGATAATCCAGCCTGTCAATGGTCACCGCCCGCTGAAACGCTTCCAGCGCCTCCTCGCGCCGGCCCAGTTCCTTGAGCGCCATTCCTTTGTACGACCACGCGCGCGCATAATCGGCGGCAATCCTGTTGGCGTAGTCGGCAAACGCAACCGCGGTTTCATACTGCGCGGCGCGCCAATATTCCAGCGCCAGGTCGGCGAATTCCTTCGGCGCTTCGCCTTGGAACCTCTGATTCGGATTGATCACGGGCCGTTTGTCCGGCTCAGTCCATACCCGATACGCCAGCACATGCTGAATGCCGCGAAACTCGAAGAATTCAAAAAGAAGCCCGCGCGCGCCAAGCGCGTGTTCCAGTTCAGCCATCGGCCCCCGCTCGAAATAGTCCGTACGCACCGCAATCCACACAACAGGCAAGCGCGCCGTATCCGCGGCGGCCTGCATTTCAGACAAGAAAAAAGCGCTTTGCTCTGCGAGAATATCATGGGACGAACCGTAACCTACAACAAACGGTGTTGGTCCCAGATTAAACGCGAATACCCTTTTCCATAGCCAGTTATGGCATAACACAAGGTCGTTGTCCGCGCCGCGTTCACGTATCAGCGCCGTCGCGCCATACCAATCCGGGTGTTGCGGTTCGCCAATCATCAACAACTGTTGGTAGCCATAAAACAAGCATACCAACGATACGGCGGCGACGCGCAGCACACGCATGGAAATCATGGACACCGCGCCGCCGACAATCAAATACAGAGCAAGGGAACAATGCACGGTGTATCGCGGCATGATGCACGGACGCCAGCACATTGAAACGACGTACAATACCAACGGCGGCAACACCAACCAGAGCAGCAGCAGATACGCCCGTTTCAGCGCGTCGCAACGCGTCCGCGCCGCCGGCGTTTCCCGCTTCCCCTTTCTGTCGCGCCCGTAGGCGGCGAACAACAAGCCAATACTTGTAGCAAGCGCGCCCGCGATCATGACGCGGCCCACATTCCAGCGCCATCGGAGCATTGCGGCGGCCATATCCCCGCCGAAAATCTTTGAAAAAGCGGTGGGCGTTGCGTTCACCTGATAGGTCATGCCAATGGCGTCGTCCGCAAAAATATCCGCCGCCAGCTCGGACAGGGTGGGCAAACGCATCCAACCGCCCGTGGTGTCCTCGCCCCAAAATTGAATGGTCAACACGTACACTGCGGCGGGCAGCAATACGCACGCGTTAAGCGCGCCCCACGCGATAATGCGGCGAATATCCCCGGGATACGCCGTTACCCAAAACACGCCCAATGTGAATGGCAACAACACGGCAAACGGATGCGTCCACGACAACAACAGGGCAACAAGCGCGTATAACACCCACCAGCGCCACTGTCTTGATTGAAGGAGACAGACAAAAATAATCACCAGCGCCAGGGCAAGCAGGGTCATGACGCTGTACATGCGGATTTCCTTCGAGAACTGCACATGTATGGGCGACATGGCGGCGCAAAACATGGAGACAAGACCCGCCCGCGCATTGAACAGTTTTCTGCCGAGGAGAAAAATCAAGGGCAACACGCTTACGCCAAAAATGACCGACAGCAATCGCAATGACACCACGGAATGATGCACATATTTGTTCCAAAAATACTCGATTCCCAGGTAAAGAGGCATCGCCGCGGGATCAACCAGCCGGTTTTGCGCCCGAAAATCGCTTAAATTCGCAGGCGGACGGCGTATTACCTGCTGATTCCAGCGCTCATAGTGCGGGGATTGCTGATGGCAATCGGAAACATCAAGAAACGCCACTGTGGCAAATTCATCCCACCAGACACTCTCGGAGGACAAATGCGTCAGACGCACGCCGACACCCATCAAAAAGATAACGGCAAAACAAAGGCATGTTGCCCGAGCCGCAGGGGTTTGCGCTGTTCGGTTGCCGGACAGGGGCGCCGTCGGCGCGCCCTTTCCTTCGATATACTCCCCGCTATTTTCTGTCGTTTGAGGCATTGCAATAATTCCGGAGCACAATGATTTCACACACGTTATAACGCACCATGCTCCTTTCCCGCAAACAACCGCCCTGTATCATGCCCCATCAAGGTTCTTGGGCTCCCGCATGGTGGCTATGGCGTCTTCATAGGAAATCAAGCCTTTGTTATACAGTTCCTTCACCGATTTGTCCATGGTAAGCATGCCCGCCTGCCCGCTTGTTTCCACAACACTGTAAATCTGATGCGTTTTATTTTCGCGGATAAGGTTGGCGATGGCGGTGTTGTTCCGCAACAATTCGCAGGCAAGAATCCTTCCCTCGCCGGTCTTCAGCGGCAACAACCGCTGGTTAATAATTGCCAGCAGCGTCAACGACAATTGGAATCGAATCTGTTGCTGTTGATACCCCGGGAACACATCAATGATTCTGTCCACCGTTTGTATGGCGTCGTTCGTATGCAGCGTCGCAAAAACAAGGTGCCCCGTTTCCGCGGCAGTCAGCGCCGCTTGAATGGTTTCAAGATCGCGCATCTCGCCCACCAAAATTACATCGGGGTCCTGGCGCAACACATATTTCAGCGCCGACGCAAAGGTCCTGGTATCGCCTCCCACCTCGCGCTGGTCTATAATGCTGTGGCGATGGGCATGCACATATTCGATGGGGTCCTCCACCGTGATCACATGGCATGCCCGTTCGTTATTGATAAGGTCAATCAGCGACGCCTGTGTCGTTGTCTTCCCGCTGCCCGTGGGACCGGTTACCAGCACAAGTCCCTGCTTGGCTTTCGCCAGTTTCGCCACAGCAGGGGGCAAACCCAGATTTTCCAGGGTTGGTATCTTTTCGGGAATGGGCCGCAACGCCGCAGTAACCGCTTCTTTTTGATAATAAACATTAACGCGGAAGCGATGCTTGTTTCCCACTGCAAGGGAAAAATCCAGTTCCTTATCCCGCTCAAAGGCTTCCTGTTGCTCTTTGGTCAGAAAGCCGTAAATCATTTCCCGGGTCTGTTGGGGCGTCAACGATTCCGCGCGATGCCGGAAGAGCTGTCCGCTAACCCGCAGAATAGGCGGTGCGCCCGCGCTGATAATCAAATCAGATGCCTTCTGCTTCTGCACCAATTCAAAAAGTTCCTGTATATCCATTTCCGGTGGCGCCTTTCTTTTCATATTTTGCACTGCATCATAATCAAATACCGTTGTGAATACAAAACACTATATCCCTGTTTTTCATTTCACCGCTTTACGGTTGAAGAAAAAAAACGTCCGTCTCCGCTCGCTCTGTTGATTCCGCACGGCATGATTGTATACACTCAAATACATAGTGATGATTGCTCTGCTTCCCCCCGCAACGATTCAGGATTATGATGAACACACCGATTATTCTGCTCACAAACGACGACGGCATTCACGCATCCGGACTGCGTCTGCTTGCTGGGGCGCTGGCGCTTCTGGGGGAGGTGGTGGTGTATGCGCCCGACCGTCAACGCAGCGCCGTTGGACACGGCGTCAGCCTGCATCAGCCGCTGCGCATCACGGAAACGCAGCCGGGATGGCACATGGTGGACGGCACCCCTGCTGATTGCTTGATACTGGCGGTGCGCGGACTGCTGGGGCGGCGGCCCGACCTGATTGTGTCGGGAATCAACGCAGGCGCGAATCTGGGCGACGATGTAACCTATTCCGGCACGGTTGCCGGCGCGTTTGAAGGCATGTTATTGGGCGTTCCGTCGTTTGCCATTTCCAACGTCAGCCATAAACCGCAAAACTTTGAGGCGGCGGCAAAGGTGGCGCGGCATATTGCCGAATACATTCTTGAACATGGCCTGCCCGAGAACGTCATGCTGAATGTCAATCTGCCGGACGTTCCTTATGAGGAACTCAAAGGAATGAAATTTACTTGCATGGGACGCCGCAATTATCAGGATGAGATCATAACGCGCCATGACCCGCGCGGCGGCGTGTACTACTGGATCGGCGGCGCCCAACCGGACCACTATGTTACGGAGGGTTCGGATTTTCAGGCCATTGCAAGCGGCAAAGTCAGCATCACGCCGCTGCACCGCGATTTGACCGCCTATGACGTGCTGCAACAGTTGCGCGAGATGCCGCCCTTGTTTTAGCCTTACCCGGGGATTAACCGGCGGAGAACACTTTGTATGCGATTATCGGAGAACATCGAATCCATCTTTGCGTTGGGTGAGGACGGCGCCCCCGTCACCATAAAAACAATCATGGACCGGGTAAGCGTTAAGAGTTTCGGTGTGCTGCTGGCGATTCTGGCATTGCCATCCGCGCTGCCGGTCCCCGCGCCCGGCTATTCCGTGCCCGGCGGCATCGCGTTGGTGACACTGGGGCTCCAAATCATCCTGCGGCGTGATTTCCCCTGGCTGCCGCAGAAAGTCCTGAACAAGCAGGTGCGCGTGGGCGAAAAACCTCGATTGATCAAAATGATGGTATTTTTCCTGCGCATATTTGAATTTTTTATTCGCCCGCGGCTCGCATTCATATTTACCAATCCCGTTACATACCGTGTGCTCGGCGCAATTGTCGCGCTTTGCGGGTTGTCCATGTGCATTCCCATTCCGTTGACAAACACCGCGCCGGCCTTTGGGGTTTTTGTAATCGGATTAAGCATGCTTGAAGAGGACGGTCTATTGTCCGTGGGCGGCGTTTTGTGCGGCATTATCGGGCTTTGTCTGTCGTTAACCGTCTTGGCGTTTGTCGCATGGTTCGGTCTTGAAGGCGCCGACATTCTGAAAGACTTGATTAAAGGTCTGTTGCAGAAGCCGGAACCGGAAGCAATGGTAAAAACAATGGCACTGCTGTTGTGCTGACATGCAAGTGGCGCCAACAGCAATCTGCGCTTTAGATATGATAAAATTTCAGGGTTGGACTTACATCTGCGCGCATGGATATGCGCGGTGGGCGTTATGTTTTCCTGGAACTCGGACGCAAGACTGCGCGGGTGGAAACAGCGGAAGGCGTTGTCCCGGCTTTGGGCAGCGGCCGCATTTACGGGAACGCAAATGGTGAACACCATGCCGGACAGTGACGCCGTCGTGTTGCTAAGCGGCGGCATTGATTCAAGCGTGCTGCTGCATCTTATCCGTAAAGATACGGCGAGGGTCGCCGCATTGTGCATCCGTTACGGGCAACGCCACGCAAAGGAATTGGAATGCGCGAGGCGTCAGGCCGAGGCCGCAAACGTTGCGGCGCTTACTGTTCTTGACTTGAGCGAACTCGGTTCTTTCCTAAAAAACGCATCAACCCTGATTCAGAACGGAGCGCCGGTCCCGAGGCTCGAAGACATACCGGATTCCATGCGCGGGCAGCCTCCCACTTATGTTCCCAACCGCAATATGATGTTGCTGGCCATTGCGGCGGCCTATGCGGAATCGCTCGGAGCGACAACGGTGTATTATGGGGCGCAGGCGCAGGACGAATACGGCTATTGGGATTGCACCGCGGCATTTCTCAAGAACATGAATGATGCGCTGGCATTGAATCGAAAGAAGCGTATTACGGTGGAAGCGCCGTTACTGCACAATTCAAAGGCCGAAAATGTCCGCCTGGGCCTTGATCTTGGCGTTGATTTTTCAAACACATGGAGCTGCTATCGCGGAGACCCGACGGCCTGCGGCGTATGCCCCACCTGTGTGGAACGGCTCAAGGCCTTTGAAACCATTGGCCGAAAAGACCCTGTCCCTTACGCCCACATGGTTGAGAAAGACGATTAACCCCATTATATTTTCGGAAACAGGCCGTGTTTAGAATAACCAATCTGTCCTTGCCGTTTGAGCACAGCGACGCCGACCTCCGTGACGCCGTGGCGGAGACGCTGGCCGTTTTGCCTGATGCGATTCTGGGGCTGGAAATAGTGCGACGCTCGGTGGACGCACGCAGACACGGCGCCATTTCTTTTATTTATACGGTGGACGTGATAC
>DSBB01000184.1 GCA_011046175.1 Candidatus Hydrogenedentota bacterium
GCATGACCAAGACCATCGCCAAAGAATGGGGCGCTTTCGGCATCCGCTGCAACGCCGTCGCATTCGGCATGATTGAGACGCGATTGACCCAGGACCAGGAGTCGGGCGAGAAGATTACCATGGCGGGCGAAGAAGTGCAATTGGGCATTCCCGGCCACATGAAGGGCATGATTAACATGCTTATTCCGCTGGGACGTCCGGGTACGCCCGATGACGCCGCCGGCGCCATTTTGCTGCTGGCATCGCCCTACGCCTCCTATATCACCGGCCATGTCCTTGAGGTTACAGGCGGGCTGCAGGCGTAAGCATGCGACGGAAAGCGCATGACGGCGTTGTTAAACGGAAGAAGCGCGGCCTGTCAGCCAGCCATGCAAACGCGGGCCGCGCCCTTTTGTTGCATATGGACAAAAAAACCGGCGTAACGGCCCTTTCCACACCAGGATGCAGGCCGGCGCCGTGATGTTGAAATATCCCGATGGGAGGAATGTTCTCCCTGAAAAGGCGATGTGTATAGACGCTCACCGCTAAGGCGTGGACAAATCGAAGAATGTCGTCAGAAAGTGTATTGGCAAAAGCAATGCGGACGTAATATACCTTATGACAAAAACAAAGGGGGATACAATGAGATCAACTATGCCAAGCGCGAGCGCTTCCACGGCGGTTAGGGGGCCTTTTTCAACAAACATGGCTTTTCCTTATAAACGGTTGCGGTTTCAGTTTCCCTATTGTGGCATTTGTGAAAAATATATTACAACTCCGTGCAAAAAGAGGCGCCGCTGTGATAACCTGCGTTATCGCCAAGTGGATGAACATGGGAAGTTGATCTATGCGATTTACATCGGAACAACAAGACGCCATCACCGCCATGCGACCATTGGTGTGCGTGTCCGCCGGGGCGGGTTCCGGTAAAACCACCATTCTTGTTGAGCGGATCGCCCATCTTCTCGGTGCGCCTGCGTTGTGGAAGGGCGAAGAACCGCAATTGGAACGGATCGCCGCGATTACGTTCACCGACAAGGCCGCCGCGGAAATGAAGGCGCGGTTGCGCCGTAAATTTCGTGAGCGTTCTTTGCAGCATGATCCCGCCGGCATGCGGTTTTGGCGCGAGATGGAGCGGCAGGTGGAAACGGCGCGCATTTCCACGATTCACTCTTTTTGCGCGTCGCTCCTGCGCGAGTATGCATTGCATGTGGGCATGGACCCCGACTGGAGCGCGTTGACGGACGCAGAATCCGCCTGTATGACGGAGCAGGTGATCGAGGAAACATTACACCATCTGCTGGAATATGAAGACCCGGCGGCCTCAGACCTTGCCGTAACGTTGGGATTCCAAGGGTTGAAACGGGCGCTGACGGATGTTCTCGCGGAACGTTGGAAATTTCGATACGCGGACATCGAGCGTCTGTACGACACCCCTGAGACGTTGCGCGCGCACTGGGAACGGCATGCGCCCCCCCTTCACGAACAGTATCTGCGCATGTTTCAGGGCGCGCGCATGATACGCAACCATTTCCACGCGCTTGAACAGTACGAAGGCTGTTGTTCGGACCCGTCCGACAAGCGCGAACAACAACGCGCGGCCTATGCCGCGTTATTTCGCGACTTATACAACGGCGCGGACGGTCTTGCGGAACAGGTTGCGCGGGTGTTGGATGAGTTTAAGCGCATGGCGCATTCCAAAAAGGCATGGGACGAAGAGTCTTTCCAAGGCGTGGGCAAGGCCATAAAAGAGGCCAGGGCGTTTCTTCAATCCGAATGTGTGATGCCGGAGCGCGACCCTGATTTGGAGCTGCGCGCCGCGCGGCTGACATGTGAGTTTTTTCGCGTGGGCCGCGCCGTCGCCGATGCGTACGCCGCCGCGCGTCTGGCCGCCGCCGCCATTGATTTTGACGATATGATCACCGAGACGCAGCAGTTGTTGCGCGAAAATGAGGCGTTGCGCGTTCATGCGGCGCGTCAGTTCCGGTTTTTGTTGATAGACGAATTTCAAGACACGGACGCGCGCCAACTTGAGGTGGCCCATTTGCTTGCGGGAGTGGATGGTGGCCCGGATTTGTTTATCGTGGGCGACGCCAAGCAATCCATATATCTGTTTCGCGGAGCGGAAGTATCGTTGTTCAGACGTGAACTGGAGCGTGACAAAAAGTTTATCACCTTGCCCGTAAATTACCGCTCGCTGCCGGATGTGTTTTTTTTCGTTAACGACTTTTTTTCCAAATCGGAATTGTTGTCCGCTGTCGAACGGTACAAGCCGATGGAGGCGTCGCGCCCCGCCATGAATGCGCCGCGGGTTGAACTGTTTGTGCCGGGAGAAAACACGCCCGGGAAACGGGAGCTCGTTGAAGTGACAAACGTGCGCGAGGCGAAGTTTATCGCTGGACGCATTCGTGAAATGTGTGATCCCGCGGCGCCGCTGTTGTTGCCCGGAAATGAACCCGGGGATGTGCGGCCTGCCGTATACGCTGACATTGTTTTGTTGTTCCGGCGCGGCGGCAATATGCATGTCTACGAGTCCGCGTTGCGCGAAGCGCGCATCCCCTACAACCGCATTGCGGGCGAGGGTTTTTTCCAGCGCCGAGAGATCGAAGACATGATCGCGTTGCTGAAGCTTATCCAGGACCCCTGGGACGAAGAGATGTTGCTGACCGCGCTGCGCAGCCCCCTTGTGCCGCTCTCCGACGAAAGCCTGATGCGCCTCGCCATGCTGCCCGGCGGACTGGCCGCCGCCTTCCACAGCGATGTCGTGCCCGAGCCTTTCGGTGAAACGGAAATGCTTGAATACGCGCGCGCCCTTTTTAAGCGTCTTTATGCCGCCCGTGAAATGCCGCCCGGCATGTTGTTGCGCCGCATACTTGACGAAACCCACTTCGAGGCGGTGCTGTTGAGCCGGCATCTGGGCGTGCAACACGTCTCGAACCTTCGGAAACTGGTGCAGATCGCGGACGGTTTCAGCCAGTCGCGCCCCGTCACCCTTGCCGAGTTTACGCATTATCTGGGGGATATGAGCGTGCGCGAAATCCGCGAGGGCGAGGCGGCGCTTCAATCGAAGAAAATGGGCGCGGTTACGTTGATGACCATACACAAGTCAAAGGGGCTCGAGTTTCCGGTGGTGTTTCTTCCTGAAATGTGGGTGGCGGGCGGCGCCGCGAAACGCGAGATTCTGTACCATCACGATGCGCTTGGAATCGTCGTGAAGACGCCTGATGACGCCGGCAAGTTGGAGCGGAACGTTGCCGCGGAAATAATAACGCGACTGCACAAACAGCAAGACGCCGCCGAGGCCGCCCGCATTTTATATGTGGCGATGACGCGCGCCCGCGATTACCTGGTGTTGTGCGGTCACGCACGACCCCAGAAGGGCTCCTGGGCGGAGACGGTGAACGAGACATATGGTTTGGAAAACAGAACACACGGCGACATATTGACGGGCGATCAGTGGCGGGCCGTTATCAAACGGGATGTCCGGGAAGCGCCGCCCGCCTCCGAAAACACAGAGGTTGCGGAAGAATTTGATATCGAAACGATTCGCAAAAATATGCAGCCCGTTGAATCCCTCCACGGCGAGGTCGGCGCCATAAGCGTATCCCGGCTTCTGGCGTTGATGGCGGCGGCGCCGCTGGATGACGCGGATATCGAGCCCGAGTCGCCTGAGAAAGAATCCGAAACGGAAGAGGCGACAATCATCGGCCCGGAAAGGGAAACGGTCATGGCACGGGGCACGCTGGCGCATCGCATGTTTGAATTATGGAATTTCAAGCAGGATGTCCTGCCTGATTTGGACGGGCTGTTGAATGAAGCGGGGCTGGGATTGGCGCAGCGCGAGAAAAACAAGAAAGACCTCGAGGGGATGGCGGCGCGTTTTCGCGGGTCATCCGTCATGGCGAGGTTCGCGCGCGCGGAAAGCGTCCTACGGGAAACGCCGTTCGTCCTTAATCTCGACGGCGTGTTGGTGTATGGCGTTATTGACGCGCTTATAGACGACGCTCTCATCGTTGATTACAAGACGGGACGCCGCAGCCCGGAATTGGAGCGTCACTATGAAGACCAATTGTTGCTGTATGCCGCCGCGTTGCGCGCCATTAAGGGCAAAGCGCCGGGGCAGGCCATGCTCTGGTACGCCGACCTCGGGGAAGCGCGCCGCATCGAAATAACAAACGATTCCATTGACGCCGTGCTTGCCCGGGCGCGCGCCGCGGTTGAGGGCGCTCAATTGCCGACGCGAACATAGGTGTCTGCCGCAATCCCCTCGTTGATGCTGAACGCTTTGTCCGTTTGCAGCGTTCCTGTGGGCGGGACTGTTCGGTTTCCCCAGGAGATCAACAATTGATCAAAGGCGTTAATCGTAAATACGGCGTGACTGTAACGCGACGTTTCGCCGTCAAACGGAGCGGTCTCCAGCGTATAGGTGTACGTATCGGAAGCCGCGTCGTAGGATTGCGTCAGCGCCGGCGCGTATTCCCTAATGTCAACGCTTAATTCAGTATCCGCCCAGTAAGTAAAAATGTCCGATTCGTCCGGATGGCCGAAGGGCGCCGTGCTGTAAAAGCCGTCCGCGTAGTAGGAGGGATGCCAGGACATGGTCCCGGCGCCATCGTCGGGCAACAACAATTCCTCCTCATAGAGAAAGGTTCCCATGCCGCCGCTCCCCGGTTCGCCAAAAGTCAAAAACGCCCGAAATTGAGGCGCCTCCAGGGATGCCGCGTCCACGGCAACATAGACCCATTTCCCGGGCAAATTCCCGGCGGAATGCCTAGGGCAGCCTGTCAATACAAACGCAACCGCGCACAGGCCGAGGGTGAAAAGCGCATGTCGTCCCTGTTTCATAGCAATTCCTTTCATGGTTGGTCATGACACACAAATTTTATTATAGCCGCTCAAATGTATTATAGTAAAAACGGTGTGAATGCTTGTACAATCTGCACTAGGCGCGGCAATTTGCGTAATCAGGAGTTTACCGTCATGCAGCAACTTTTTATTGTGCTTATTCTGGCCCGGATAATTGATTTCATCAAGACAGTGTTCTTTGGCGACTATCCACCCGGACCGCTGGGCATGGGCTATTGACGGCGGGGGAAAGTAATGCGTCAACTTCCGTGAATTCCCCGCAGCGCCTCCCGGAGTTCGTCCATGATTTCCTGACTAATGCAATAAACGCCGCTGCGGGCGCCGGTCTGCGCAAAGCGTTCATCGGGGTTGTCGGGGTTCGGCGCTCCAATGCGAAGGATGAGCGGCTCGGCGTGTTGCGGCGAATCGTCGCCGAGTTTAATTTCCAGGCTAAACACAGGCGGGTCAAGACCGAAAACCTCGAGGTTTTCAGGCGTTTCCGTTGTTACAATATGAGTCATGTGCAACGGTGAGACGGCGTCCATGAGCAGGGTGATGTCCGACTGGTTGTGAAGTCGCATGGATTCAGGCGCTTGCAGCACCCATTGCCCATGCCGCCTTGCCACACGGTAGTCCACGCCTTCAAAGCTGAAGGCGAGCGTTGCCACATCCGATTTGACAAACCGCAGTATTTCGCGGGAACGGAAGCTTTCGCTGTCTGTAAGCAACATGTTCGTCGCTGATTTGGACAACGTCACCACCCCGCCCGAGTCCTGCAACGCAAAGTTGTTTTCGGGATTGTCGGGGTCCCGCGTGAGCAGCACTTCAGCGGTGTCGCCGTCCTCAAAATGTAAGGCAATGCGCGCGTCAGGATTTGCGAACATGGCGGGAATATCCGCTTCGTCCACAAAATCATCCCCTTCGATTTCCTTGAAAAAACTCAGGAAGCCGGAAACGCCCTGTTCATTGACCCTGTCCATGACAGGCGCCGTAAGCCGCCATTTCCCCTCGGCGTCTTTTTCCATGACAAACCGGTCAAACGCCGTCGTATACTCGAGGCGGCTTATGTCGCTGATACGGCGGGTCAGCAGCCGCCGGTCGCGCCATTCAAAGGGACTGCGCGGCAACAAGGAATACAAATGCGGATCAATGATAACCACGGCGTCTTCATGCTCCCGTTTGGCAAACATGCCTTTCTGATCGGGCGACTCATCCGGCGCGCCGAGCCAGACGGTCTGTTTTTGTCCGGCGCCCGCGGCCTTCATGGTGATGCGCGCGCGGGCTGGTTTCAGGCCGTAGTCGCTTAAGTCTTCAGGGGCGTCAATAAACTCTTTACACACGGCAAACTGGAGCTCTTCTGCCAATTCCTGAACGACGTTATGGTTTGCGGGGGCTTCCTCCGGTTCAATCATTTGCCAAGCCGCATCCGGCGAATCCCGCCTGACAACCACGGCAATGGATTCTTCGCCGATTTCCGGACGGGCGCCTTTCATCTCATCC
>DSBB01000036.1 GCA_011046175.1 Candidatus Hydrogenedentota bacterium
GGCGGTGGCCGCGACCACCTCGTCGAAAACAATCTCTTTGTGGACTGCGACCCCGCCGTCCGCGCCGATGGGCGCGGCCTGGACACCTCGCCGGTCTGGCGCAACATGGTGGACAAGACCATGCGCGACCGACTCGCGGAGGTGCCGATCGACCTATACCGACAACGCTACCCGGAAATGAAATCGCTCGACGCTTGGTACGGTCCCCCGGATGGCGATCCCATCACCGGAGACGCCTTCACCGGCGTGCCGCCGGAAGGCAACCGCATCCTGCGCAACGTCTGCGCGGGCGACTGGCTGGAAATCGGCTGGCATGCGGACCGCAAACTCTTCGACGTGCGGGACAACTACGTCACCAAAGACCTCGCGCACACCGGCGGCCCCGAAACCGGCTTCCGGATTCCCAAAGATTCCCCCGCGTGGGAAAAGGGATTCAAGCCCATTCCATTCCAGAAGATTGGTCTTCAGGAAAATAAAGATCGGCGACGTCTCGCACGAATTCAATAGTTGCATTTCCCAAGAATTTCGCTTGTCTGAGAAAGGAGCGACATTTCAGCCGAGCAATCTGCGTTTGGCTATTTCGCAATCTGTCCCGAATTACCAAGATTGGTTAGACTTTTACGGTCGGTTCCGCATGAAACTTAATACCCAAAGCATTGACTACCTTGAGGATCGTGCCAAAACTCGGATTGCGTTCACCGGAAAGCGCCTTGTAAAGGCTTTCGCGTGAAAGACCTGCATCACGCGCGACCTGCGACATCCCTCTGGCGCGCGTAATATTTCCCAAGGCACGGGCAATAAACGCGGCATCGCCCTCGGCCTCTTCCATGCACGCCTCCAGATATGCTGCTATTTCTTCAGGAGAACGAAGATACTCGGCAACATCGTAGCGGGTTGTTCTTGTCTTGGCCATGATACGCCCCTATAAGTTTTGTGCAAGTCGAACCGCTGTCTTGATATCTCTGGCTTGACTGCTTTTATCGCCGCCCGCCAGAAGGAATATCAATTCTTGGCCACGCTTGACATAGTACACGCGATAACCGGCGCCATAGTTGATCCGCATTTCCGAAATACCCGCGCCTACGGATTTCACATCGCCGGGATTGCCATCTGTCAGGCGGTCTATATGGGCCAGGATTCGCGCGCGTGCCTGAACATCCGATAGCCCATCAAAAGCCACTTGGCGAAGACATCTGTTTTGCGAACTTCCACCATGCAATCATTGTAGCCTGCTGGATACATCTTGTCAAGTCTGCTTTCAAGGCAACCCGGCAATCGGCATTCGGATATTTTTGAGCCGGATTGGTTGAATGCGCGGAGGATTATCGTTGATCAAGCGCGGCTTTCCACTGAATTACCAAGAAAGCAACAAAGAGGACTCACCCTCTCACACAAACCGCAGCAAGTGATAATTCTTTTTGCCGGTGCGGATGACGGCGATGTGTTCGGTGATCAGCGCCTGCTCGGTTAGTTTGGTGTCTTCGGTGTCCACGCGCTCATTGTTCAGATAGAGGCCGCCGCTTTTCACCAGCCGCCGGGCTTCACCTTTGCTGCTGAAGACGCCCGCGTCAACAAGCACATCGAGCAATACGCGGCCTTCGGCAAGCACGGCGCGCGGCAGTTCCGTGCCGGGCGCTTCGCTGAAAACCTCATTCAGCGTCGCTTCGTCAAGCCCCTGCAATGATGCTTCCATAGTGGCGGTTCCATGCATCAATGCGCCGACGAAAACGGCCTGCGACGCTTTCACGGCGCCCGCGAGCGCCTCCTCGCCGTGCACCAGGCGTGTCACTTCCTCCGCGAGCCGCCGCTGTGCGGCGCGTTTTTCCGGCTCCGACCTGATACACGCCTCCAGCGCTTCGATCTCTTCCTGGTTGAGGAAGGTGAAATATCGGAGAAAGCGCGGCACATCCGCGTCGGCCTGGTTGATCCAGAATTGATAGAAGCGGTATGGCGAGGTGCGCGCCGAATCGAGCCAGACGTTTCCGGCTTCCGACTTGCCGAACTTCGACCCGTCGGCCTTTGTCACCAAAGGGAAGGTCATCCCGAAGGTTTCTTTTCCCAGCAGGCGGCGGCTGAGGTCCATGCCCGCGACGATGTTGCCCCACTGGTCGCTGCCGCCCACCTGCAACCGGCAGTCAAACTTCCTGCACAGGTGCAGGTAGTCGTAGGCTTGCAGGAGGCTGTAACTGAATTCGGTGTAGGAGATACCGTGTTCGCGGTCTTCGAGGCGCTTGCGCACCGCGTCCTTGCTCAGCATCACGTTCACCGAAAAATGCTTGCCGATGTCGCGCAGGAAATCCAGCAGCGGCAATTCGGCCAGCCAGTCCGCGTTGTTCAGCATGATGGCCGGATTCGGGCCGTCAAAATGCAGGAAATGCGCTAACTGCCGTTGGATGCCCTCGACATAGGCCGCCACCTGCTCCTTCGTCATCAGCGAGCGCTCATCCGCCTTGAAACTGGGGTCGCCGATCAACCCCGTGCCGCCGCCCACCAGCGCAATCACGCGATGCCCCGCGCGCTGGAAATGCGCGAGACCCATGATCGGCAACAGGCTGCCGATATGCAGGCTATCGGCGGTCGGGTCGAAGCCGCAGTAGAGCGTCATCGGCCCCTTTTCCAGTGCGTCGGCCAGTTCTGGATGCGTCACCTGGTGAACAAATCCGCGCCATTGCAAGGTGTCAAATAAACGCATATAAGGATACTCCATTCGGGGGTTGCATAGCCGTGAAACAGCGGCGCGCTGCGTCGCAACTTCGCCGCCGTCAAGGTTAGAAATCGGGAAAAATGCGAACGGCCCGGCGCGTCAGTACGCGCCGCGGGCGACGGGATCGCCCGCGGGACACCCTCGCGCTCTGTTCCACCACGTTCGCATGCCGACTACTCTAACAAAGACCCCATCTGTTCTTCAAGGCATTTTGATGCCTTCGTGTTCGGTTAAGCGCTGAATTTGACGCAACCAGATTTCCGTTCTTGCGGGCAAGACGGGAAGAACGTAGCGTTACCCGCAATCTCTCATTTCCGTAATGGCGGAACACAGAAACGTTCACGCAGTCTATGAAAAGGAGTATGGCGCCGCAACAACAGATCACCTACAGCGGGCGATAAGTCGCCGTGTAGCATTGGGGGTAATGCCGCACGGCATATCCGTTCCAGGAGCCCGGGACGTCACAGCGGGCTGAATGGACCAAACGTTTTCTGCGCAGACGCCAGAACTCCACGAGCCTACCGTCCGGATCGTACACGAAGATGTGGGAGCGTCTCGGCGCGGGGCGCGCGACCAGCGCAAGGCGTCCGTCATCGAGCATATGACATGCGGCGTGTTCGGGAGGGATGAGAAATGGAATAGTCGCGTCCAGGAGAACTGTCTGAGAAAGCCTTCGGTCCGACATGCCCGTCTTGTTGGCGTGAACCGTCATGTTGCCATTGTTGTGCGCCACGCCGAGAAAAAGCGTCGTTCCCAAATCGCTGATACCGGCCACCCGCAATTCCCCGTCATAGTGCTGTTCAACCAACACAGTGAAAACGCTCTCTCGCTTTCCCCGTTGCAGCAGCACGCGCCAAGTCACGGCGTCGGGCGGCTCGGCTTGACATTGCAACGGGATAAACACTTCTTGCGCCGGACTGACAGGCCGAAGATCAACGCGTTTGCCCAGACAGCCCCCAGCGCTCAGGGCCGCGAGGACGGCCAAGGCGGCGTGTGCAAAGCGTCTCATGGATTTTCTTTCCCAACCGGCAGCACGCGCTCCGGCGGAAAATCCGGGCGTTGAAACAATTCATCGGGAAACGTCAGCCCGCGCCAGGTCTGCGTGAATTCGATTTCGGTGTCATCACCATTTGGTTCCCGAACGATGATCCGCTGGATGGGGCGTTCCGGCGGCGGCCCGATGATCAGGTCAATACGCGCGATGAATTCCCTGAATCGATCATGCACGGGCGTCATATGCAACACAGGCGCTTCTTCGGCGGCTTGGGTGACGCCGAGTTGAAAGACCTGCGAATCTTCGAATCTGCCCTGCATCCACCGGGCGATTTGCCCCATGACCAGGCTCATGACGCGGACCGTCCGCGTGTCGAGGCTCTTCCAGGTATCGCCGTCTTTTTCAAAGCGGCTGATGGCTTCATTATGATACAAGAGGACGGACTGAAAGGGGTGAACAATGTCAAAGCGGAGCAGGCCCGGTGCGGAAAAGTAAATGTATCCCTTCGCCTTGAGCGGTTCGCGAAGCATGCGCAGTCGCTTTTGCTGATCGAATGCCGCCGCCATGACCGTGGTGTCGCCATGACTCGCTTCGAGTTCCGCGAGAAACGCCCGGACCTGCTCTTTGCTCCAGATATCGTACGCGACATCGGAAATGGTTTCGCTGGAAAAGGCCGAATGCGCGATCAGCAGCAGCCACGCGCCGAGCATGACGGCAGTGGGAAACGTTCTTTCAGCATGACGCATCATCGCGCTGTTCATCCTTCTGCAAAGTGATGTAGTGATGTAGGGAGGGTGCAGCGAAGCGGAACCCACCATTTTCCTGCTATCGTCTATGGTGGGTTTCATGACGCTACGCGTCATTGCACCCACCCTTCAGGATTATGAATCAACGACATTATGACATGGACAGCATTACTTCGCCCACGTTGCCGTCTTTGTCCATTTTGATGACCTGTATTTTTGTCGGCTGGCGCTTCTGCTGCGCGGCGATCAGCGCGAACGCCGCATCGAAGAGTTGCCCGCTGGGCAGGCTCCCGTAATGCCGCGCAAATGACACGGCGTGGGGGAAGCGGGCATAATGCGCAGCGCAACAGGGGTGTCCGTCATCGCCGCATACCAGCATGGCCTCCGGCAATACCGCGACATTGTTGACGTGCAACCAATTTGCGCGTTCCAGTAACCCGTACCGCGCGGCGGCGTCCGATGCGCGGCGCAACAGAAAGAAGCACGCGCCTTCCCCCATGATAGCCTTGGATTCCGTTGAAGATACGGTATTAGGGGAATAGAACTGCGTATAACAGTAACCCGTCACAGTGTTCAATTCCTCCACGGCCCCGACAAGCACGGCGTCCACCACGCCCCGCGCCAGCCACTGCTGCGCCGTCATCAGGGCGGCAACGCCCGACATTTCAAACTGGCTCACGGTCAGGCTCGGTCCCCGGATGTTCAAACAAATCGTAATGTGGGAAGCGGCGGAGGAATGAACGGAGTTCGAGAAAAGCAGGGGCGATGCGAGGGCATCGCCGTCGTCAATCATGGAGTCCAGAAACGCGAAGGTGGTGCTCAGCGCCCCATAGCCGCTGGCGACAATGACCCCCATCCGGTCCGAATCCACCGGAATGGCGTATTGCGCATCCTCCAGGGCGAGGCACGCGCCCAGCAAGGCCATTTTGGAATAGCGGTTCACGCGGCGCAGCAGGCGTTTGTGCAGGAATCGCTCCAAAGACGCCACATCGGCGACATACGCCGGCAGCGTGGGAACATCCGCGCCGTATTGCACCGGAACGCGTCCATTCGGGCCACGCGGCTGCGACAGGGATTGCAGTGCAGCGGTATTTCCCTCGCCGAAGCCGCCGATCATTCCCAAACCGCATATCGCCGTCTTGTCGCTCATCGGCTCCCTTTTTCAAACACCAGCACGCCGTTGTTGCCGCCGAAGGCGGCGCTGTCGGAAATGGCATAACGGCCCGCGACTTCCATGGTTTCCATCGCGGGAACAGCCTCCCAGGCCGGGTCGGGCGTTTCCCATCCCACATTCGCGGGGATGCGCCCGGCTTCGAGGCATGCCACCGTGATGGCCGCTTCGATGCCGCCCGCCGCGCCAAGGGTATGCCCTGTGTAGCCCTTTGTCGAACAGAAAGGAACGCCCCTGAATCGCGTGGAAAAGAGATGGCCTTCCGCTGCGTCATTTTCAGGCGTGCCCGTGCCGTGCGCATTGATGAAGGCCAGGTCGCCGGCGGTGATGCCGGCTTCCCGCATGGCGATGTCAAACGCGGCGGCCAGCCCGGTCGCGTCGGGATGCGGGGCCGAAGGATGGTAGGCGTCGCAGGTGTTGCCATAGCCGCACAGGCGCGCACGCGGCGCGGCGTTGCGCGCGCGCAACGAAGTGTCCGATTCAAGCAGCAGCAGGCCCGCCCCTTCCCCAAGATTCAGCCCGCGACGGTCGCGATCAAAAGGACGGCAGGGACGATCATCGGTGATCTTCATCACGATGAATCCGTTGTACACGACGCGGCACAACATGTCCGCGCCGCCGGCGATGGCGACATCGCAATAGCCCTGCCGAATCCACTGGGCGGCTTCGCCAATCGCGACGGTGCCCGATGAGCACGCATTGACAA